>CAYTVR010000030.1:0-6810 GCA_964441245.1 uncultured Saprospiraceae bacterium
AGGCTATTCCTTCAAAAAATGCCTCGTCTAAGAAAAAAATCTACTCGGTCATAATGTGCAAATAATTAAGACAAGCTACTTATACTATTGCTTTTTGTAAAAAGCTTAAAAACCCATTACGGCCAGCATTTGCAGAAGCAACAGCTGATTGATGTAATTCAAATAATCTTTTATTTTCTTCTCCATCCGAATCAGATCGAATAAAGTTGATGGTATCGTGATCAAAATTGATTTGAGTATGGGCAACTAAATGAATCTTACCTTTAGAAGAGCCTTTCAATTTACCCATGATATCACTCACATCTATAACGCTTTTTTTATTAGGATCGCTTTTGATGAGGTGGGTAACATCGCCAGTAAGAGTGGTCACTTCTAAAGTCGTAAAATCTACGACAGCATCTCCAATTTGTTTAGCGATTTGCTGGAATTTAGCATTCATTTTTTGTTTAGACATTGCATTCGATTTTTTGCGCCCAGACGCTTGAGTAGTTATTATTTGGGCGTGGTTAAAAAGTGATTTTTGGAAGCTCCATTTTGCCAAGTGGGCAGGATCAAAAACTAAAGATATAAAATATTTAGAAATTCTGTAATAACTTTTGCATGTGTGTAATATTTCGATTAGATTGCTTGCCTATTAGTCGGAGGAATTGGAAAGGATAAATAAGTTTTAAAATCATTAAAATGACCATTAACATTCCGGATACTGGGCAGAAAAGAATCGTGATTGTCGGGGCAGGTTTTGGAGGACTGACTTTAGCAAGGAAACTTGCTAAATCAAATCTTCAGGTGGTGCTTATCGATAAAAATAATTATCACCAGTTTCAACCTCTTTTTTATCAGGTGGCCACTGCTGGTTTGGAGCCAAGCTCAATCGCCTTTCCATTGCGTAAAGCTTTCCAAAAGCGAGACAATGTTTTTATTCGAGTAACTACCGTAGAGCGTGTAGACACTCAATCAAAAGTTATTTCCACTTTACTGGGGACATTGAAGTATGATTATTTGGTTTTAGCTATTGGTGCGGATACCAATTTTTTTGGAAATGAAACCATCGCATCAAAGGCCATTTCCATGAAATCAGTTTCTGAAGCTTTGTTTTTGCGAAATGCTATTTTTTATGATTACGAACGAGCGATCACGACCGAAGATTATGATGAGCGACAAGGTTTGATTGATATTGTGATCGTAGGAGGTGGGCCAACTGGAGTAGAAGTGGCTGGTGCTTTAGGCGAAATGAAAAAGTATATTTTGCCTAAGGATTATCAAGAGCTAAATTGTGATGAGATAGACATTTATTTGATTCAAGGGTCGAGTCGCTTATTAAAAAATATGTCGGAAGAAGCTTCTGCTAAAGCTGAGCTTTTTTTGGAACAGTTAGGAGTAAAGGTAGTTAAAAATGCTAGAGTGGAAGACGTAGATGGAGAGTATGTGCACATTAAAGGTGGAAAGAAAATTCGGGCTAATAAAGTCATATGGGCAGCTGGTATTAAAGGAAATACGGTAAAGGGATTACCAAAAGATAGTATTGTCTGGGGAAATCGAATCAAGGTGGATACCTATAATAGAGTAGCAGGAGTTGATGGCGTATTTGCTATCGGAGACATTGCTTATATGGAAGAGGAAGCTTTCCCGAAAGGGCATCCGCAAGTTGCTCAAGTGGCTATTCAACAAGCTAAATTGTTAGCTAAAAATATAAAGGTCATTGGAAAGGAACAGCAGCTAAAACGTTTTACTTACAATGATTTAGGTTCCATGGCTACCATTGGTAGAAATCGGGCGGTAGTGGACTTACCAAGATTGAAGTTTCAAGGTTTCTTTGCGTGGGTGATTTGGCTGTTTGTTCACCTTTTTGCTTTGATTGGCATCAAAAACCGCCTATTTGTTTTTATTAATTGGGTTTGGAATTATTTTACTTATGACCAATCCTTAAGACTAATCATCCGACACAAGGTGAGAATTTTTACAAAGAAAGAGGGAATAATGAAAGATTAAAATGTTGCCCAAAAACACAAAGAACGGATGCACTTAGGAGTTACAGCCGTTCAGAATATCCACTCTCTCGTTAGTGGTAACTCTTTGTAGTTTTTGTGTTATTTATTGTATTACAAATATGATTCATATTTTTGGTTAAATCAAGAATATGAAACCTACAAAAGCTCTACAACCCAAAAGAGTTATTCCCAGACAATGGAAATAACTCTTTTGAGTTTAAAAAATTATTCTCTCAGGCTAAGTAAAGATTTAAGTTCAAACTTTGAAGTAACAAAACAAATGAATATAAATTATGATTTGTTTTTGGTCGAATTCCTAAGTTTTAGTTCATTTAGAATCAGCATTATATAAAATTTCGATAATCAAGTATTGCTTTTTTATAAAATATTTAGCCGCGGAGTTTATTTAAAATTCTATTCAATTCAACGGCTTCTTCATTGGTGATTGTTTCAAATTTCGCGGACAATTGATTTTCTATTAATATGGAAACTTTGTTCACCAGTTCTAAACCTTCAGAAGTTATTAATATATCCACCTGACGACGATCAATTGCAGATTCCTGCCTTCTTACATACCCCTTGCTTTTTAGTTTTTCTACTAACCTTGATGCATTGGACATCTTATCAATCATTCTATCCATCAGCAACTTTATAGAAGCGGGTTTTGAATTCATTCCACGTAAAATTCGCAGAATATTGAACTGCTGCCAAGAAATATTATATGGTTTAAGAATTTCAGCCTTACATTTTCCCATCCAGGATGTAGTATAACTGAGATTTATCTCCGCTTTTATAAATTCATTAACGAATGGTTTTTGTTGATTGATTTCTTTCTCAATTTCCATAGTAATAATGTGTGGTTTGAGTTGCTTGTAACTAGATCACAATTTATCTGCGAATTAACAAAATATATATATATAAGTTTAGAAAATCACCATGTTTTTTTATAAAAGACCCTTCACTCATTGAAAGGAGCTATTCATTTACGAAATGAGTGGTTTCACTGATTAGTTATTGTAATGATGTGATTAATCAACTATTTTTAAATTATTATTAAAGCATTCAAAATATTATAGCTTCAAAACCTTATTCGAAAAGCTAGATTGTATAAAATTAATACCAAAAAGAATTTATTTGACGAACGGGCAGTTCACCTGTTTGCTATTCGCTAGGCGAAGGAGTAAACAGGTTTTTTTTTGTCTATTTTAGAAAAGAGAAATATCGTGAATTCTACTCTTCTTAGTTAAAATTTATAATTTATTTATCGTAGTAAAGTGGTACTTCCTCGATAAGACTTTCGTTGCCCGTCAATAAAAAGCGCATCTATTTGCCAAAGAAAAACGCCTGGATCCATCGCTTTTGAACGGTATTCTCCGTTCCAACCTCTACTTGATTCATTGACAAGATATCTATCATTTCCTTCTTCTTTATCTTCATAGACTAATTCTCCCCAACGGTCATATATTCGGAAACTCAAAATCCGACTACCTGATTTTCCATGAACAAATAAAATGTCATTGTGGCCATCACCATTCGGCGTAAAAGCCGTTGCTACGTGAATTGGACGATCCTTAATCACTTCAACTCGGATTCTTTCTTCCGCTTCACAACCATTCTCATCAATAGCATATACTGTATAATCAATCGTGTTTTGTGTAACCGTCCAAGGTTGTAAGCATAAGGTATCATTCACATTACAATTCAAAGTACTATCATAAGGAGCAGACCATTCGATTTGTACTTCGCCTACATTATTTTGAATAGTGGCACTTAATTGCAAGCTGTCACCTAATTCCATGACTAAGTCCTCTCCGGGATCAACTTCTAATGCTAATGGATCTTCCAAGCTTCGTTCCTCTTCCCAAATGCATCCATTATTATCCTTGACGTAAATATTATAAACTCCTGAGGTCAATCCAATTCGAATAGGAGAACCATCATAATTTTCTCCATCCATACTGTAACTGTAAGGCGGAACACCTCCAATAGGGTTGATAATAAAACGGCCATCTCGATCTCCAAAACAAGTAATTTCCTCTTTCTCTATATTTGCTTCTAAAAGCGGAGGTGCATCAACCGTTTCTGAGCCTACATTAGTACATCCATTATTATCTGTTACGGTCAAAAAATAAGTATCAGCTATGATAGAATTAATTTCATTAGAGATGGCTCCAGTAGACCATTCAAAAGAATAGGGTGGACTGCCTCCACTAGAAGTTGCTGTGATTTTCCCATTAGCATCCCCCGGACAAAGTATTTCTGATGTGGTAAATTGGATATTTAGTGGCTCAGGTTGCTCAATAATTACTGGTAAATCAGTCGTACAACCATTGGCGTCACTAATGCTCACTAGATAGGTATTTGCAGAAAGATCCGTTGCTGTATTATTCATTTGAATAAGGCCGTTGACATTCCATTCATAATCATAAGGAGCAGTGCCTCCAATACCGTTGACTGTTGCTGTACCATCTGAGCCATTGGTACAACTCACTTCTTCACTGGCTGTCAATATAGCTCCAATTTCGGTTGGATTATCAATATTAATCATTGTACTTGAGTTGCAACCTAAGATGTCGGTAACCATTACCGTATAGTCAGCGCCCCCTTGAAGGTTATCGGCATTGAGGGTGTTTTGTCCATTGCTCCATGAAATGGTATAAAGACTAGGATCAGCAATATTACTTCCTTCAAAGATGGTTTGTACTTGTGCGGTTCCATCATTTCCATTGAAACAAAGTGGGCCTTGTTGTACCACTTCCAATCGTATTTCAGCTTGCTCAATAATGAAGGCTGTATCAATACGACTGCATGCACCGCCATCTGTAATGGTGACATAATGTTCTCCAGGAGGTAAGGAAGAAATCGTAGGAGTAGTCAAATTATTAAAACTCCAGAGATAGTTATAATTGCCACTTCCTCCATTAGCTGTAACGGTCGCTGTACCATCATTACTCCCAAAGCAAATTGTTCTCGGAGCAGACATGGTACTTGATATTCCTGTAGCGGGTTGTTGAATATCAATGTTCTCTGTAGCGATACAATTATTGTCATCTTCAATAGTGATGGAGTAGCTTCCTGCAAAAAGATTATCCAGGATGTCAGCGCTAGAAGTAAAACTATTTGGTCCTTCCCACGAAATAGTATAAGGCTCTGTTCCTCCTGTAATACTTGCATTGGCATTGCCTGAGTTTTCACCAAAACAAGCTGCATCGATGCCCGTCAAATCTACGGTGAGCAAACTTGGTTCTGTAACTTGGATCTGTTCTTCTGTAGAACAAGAACCATCGCTTACGGTAACGGAATAAGTGCCAGCAAGAAGGTTACTTGCAGTAGCAGTATTCTGATTTCCAGTTTGAATATCCCAGGTAAAAGTATAGTTACCATTTCCACCAATAGGACTAAGCATAATAGTACCATCCATAGCTCCGTTACAACCGACTGGGGTGCTCAGCGGCTGAAGCTGAATAGGGTCGGGCTCTCCAATTGGAATAGAAAGAAAACTTTCGCAAGATAGGCCATCTGTAACGGTTACATCAATGCTTCCCGCACCTAAATTATTCCTTAAAGAATCACTTGAAGGCCCATCACTCCAAACATAGTTGTAAGGATAATTACCTCCAATGACCTCTAAAGTAAGCATGGCATCAGCTATCCCAAAACAGGAAGCATCGACCACACTAGGCGTTACTACTATTGCATCTGGTTCCGTTAATGTAATATTAGCTATGCTACTACAATTTAGACCATCAGTTATAGTAAGTATATAGTTATCTGCTTGTAAATCATTGATCGTTGGAGTGTTAGCTCCATTACTCCAAAGGTAAGTATAAGTTCCATTTCCACCCAAAGTGGTTACTGTGGCATTCCCATTTCCAATATTGTTACATGTCAAATCATTTCCTGTAATCGTAGGTAAGATCGCTTGATTTTCAGAAATTGAAAAAGAATTAGTTTGAGGGCAACCTAAATTATCTAAGACGGTAATAAAATATTCCCCTGCTACTAGATTGGTAATATCTTCATCATTGGAACTAAATCCATTGGGGCCAGACCAAGAGAAGTCATAAGGACTATTTCCGCCATCAACGGTTAATGAAATGGATCCTGTGTTTTCGCCAAAACAATTTACATTTTGTGTCGTTTCGAGAATATTGATTCCTGCTGATTGGAAAACTTCTACCTGCGTTGTTGAACTACAATTCATGCCATCGGTGACCGTAATAGTATAAACACCTGCAGAGAGATTGTTGGCTGTGGAGGTGTTTTGATTTGCGGCAGCAGCATCCCATTGATAGGAATAATTGCCGTCTCCGCCTGTCGGCATAACCGATGCAGCACCTGTATTTCCACCAAGGCAACCTACAGGATCGGAACTATTCGGCAAGGTAATTTCTGTTGGTTGATTGACATCAAAATTGTAAATAAAAGCACATCCCGAGCCATCTGTAAGCGTAAGGGTAAATGGCCCTGCGGACAAATTTGATCGATTGGAATTATTAATACTTGCGTCATCACTCCAAAGATAATTATAAGGAGCAGAGCCTCCCATTGGTGTGATATCAATACTACCATCGCTTTCTCCAAAGCAAGTGGCATCAATGATTTGTTCACTAATATCAACGGGAGTAGGTTCATTCACTGTGATACTAATTGATTCTTGACATAAGTCAATATCGGTGACCGTTACCGTATAGGTAAATGCTTGAAGATTGTTGGCTGTTGGAGTCGTTTGCCCGGAGGCATCATTCCATTGATAACTAAAATTTCCAGCACCACCGCTGGCCATTACCGTTGCCGTTCCATCGGTTTCACCAGCACAGGA
>CAYTVR010000030.1:6820-42726 GCA_964441245.1 uncultured Saprospiraceae bacterium
CAGGAAACCAAGGTTGCAGTAGCACTTAAGACAATCATGGGTTTTTCAATCACTTGTGCAGCGGTTGATTGTGGACAAAGATTATCATCAAAAACAGTAACAAAATAAGTACCTGATTCAAGGTCAGTGGCCGTTGGGGTATTCTGATTATTGGCATTGGCATCCCAAAGATAAGTGTAGGGGGGAGTTCCTCCATTTGCTAAAGCTAAGGCTGTACCATCGTTGTCTCCATGACAAGTAATGGAAGTCACTTGTGTAGACAAAGTAATTAAATCAGGTTCTCCCACCGCTATCGAATCTACCGTTGTGCAAGAGTTGTCATCTGTGACGGTTACATAATACATTCCTGCAGGTAAGCCTGAAATAAGAGAATCGGTTTGTGTTACGTTCCAGGTGTAATTATATGGATAAGCTCCTCCATTTACGGAAACGGAAATACTTCCATCCGCTTGTCCATTACAAGAAGCATCTGCCACTAAATTGGTTTGGAGTAGGATTGAATTTGGTTGGGTAAGTGTCGTAGTAATATTGGTTGCGCAATTTAGACCATCGGTCACAATCACATTATAATTTCCAGCTGGTAAGTTATTGAACACTCCCGTGCTATTTGTTTCAATACCATCAATCATATATTCAAAAGGTGGTATGCCTGTCGGAGTAGATATCGTTATGCTTCCATCAGATCCATTGAAACAACCCACATTGGTGACGTTATCAATTTGAGGTGTTGGGGGAATACAATTAAGGGTAGTGCAGGTTTGTGTTCCGATTTCACTAGGGTCACCAGTACTACAAGGAGAGATGGTCCTGACTTCGATGACCACTGTTTCATTCAAAGATAGATTACTGATTGAATGAGACAGAGCACCATTTGGAGTAATCCAACCAGTATTATTAATATTTACTTCATAGTCAGTTGCACCCGTGACGGCATCCCAGGTAAATTCAATGCTATTTGTTGTTATATTAGAACAGTCGATTGAAGGAGCAGGAAGTATATCTAAGACCTCTATATTGATGGTATCCCTTACTTCGCAACCATAGGTGTCAGTTGCGATCAAAATATATTGAGTACTGACATTTGGACTAGCAATAGGGTCAGGACAATCCGAACAACTCAATCCTGTTGTTGGAAGCCAGCTATAGTTTATCTTATAAAGTGGATTAAAACAAATACTCCAATCTAGCAAAGTACTATTGAATCCCATTCCATCATCTTTGACCCATAATTCCCAAATTCCATTGGTAGGATATTCGCCATCCCAAAGGTCAGACCAAACTCCTTCTGCTTGCCAATCTCCTGTAAATGGCGCTTCTTCGGGGTCTGCTTGAGAGCCAAAGTTGATGGGATTGGTGGCTGATGGGACAAAACAAGTCTGCGTGTAATCATGACCTCCTTTACCATTGTCGGTGGTTAATTCCATAATTTGACCACCAGGCGAAACTAGGAAAACATCCACATCGCCAATCCATTTGCTTTCTATATTAATGCAGACCCTTTTGATTACATCTTCCTGCAAATTGAAAGGTTGGACACCAAAAACTTGAATTGGAGATTTAGTGGGTGGCGTACCTGGTGGAGGTGGATTATTATCAAAAATATTAGCGATGGGGAAATCTGTAGGATTTTCAAAAATAGGAGGTTCTGGTTGTGGAATAGGTAAAGTACCTTCTAGTTGAACTTCTGCTCCTTGGCAAATAGTAGTATCTATTTGTAATTGAGGTGGAACAATGCTATTGTCTCTGATGAAAAAATAAAAGGTATCTCTGTTACAAACGTCTCGTTGGACATCAATGCCGATAGATTCAGTTCCTTCTAAAAGACCATCAGCGAATGCAATAATAGGAACGGAAACACTATTGCTCCCAGCTGGTATAAAAAGATCCAAGGGAAGATTATCATAATCGACTCCATTTATGGCCGTACCAAAAATAGTGTAATCAATAGGAAGATCATTCTCTACCTCAGTTGGCAAAGCAAAGGATAATACGCCATCACTACATCCTTCCGTAATGGTTCCATCCAAACTAACTGTTACTGTTTCTACCTCAAGTGACCCCGTTCCAAAACTTTTAGCCTCTAAAAAAACAGCAGAATCAAACATCGCATCACCTACATCTGAAATGGTTAAGACAATGGTATATTCTTCACAAGGCGTAACCACTACTTGAGCTGTAAAAACATCAAGTATTCCATCAAAAGTACAAGTAGTACTACCTACGTTATTATTATAATAAGTTGAATAGGCAAGAGAACCATTTGGGGGGGTGCAATTGACTATCATACCACCTGCATTTCCGACGCTTCCTGGATTTACATTATTAATAGTTACCGGTAGATCTGTAAAAGTAAGTCCGGAGGGATCAGAAATTTCAGGAACTAGTGCGATGTTTTCTGCATTATTGGCAAAAGGTCCGTTAATGCCATCTCCATAAATGAAGAAACCAAAGACATCGTTAAATTCTGTACAGGCATATTCTGGGTACTCTTCAGAAGCAAAAGTATATCTAAATCTTAAAGTATCTGATATTGGAATAAATGAAATGGTATAACGAGCAAGGTCTTCTAGGTCTGTGGTAAATGAACTTAAATAAGGATCGGAAGAGACACCAGAGGTAAAACCTGTACTGGTTCCTCCATTTGGATCTGCTGCTGAGGTAGCTAGGCCAGTCGATAAAACAATACCTCGATTGATACCGACATCATTGCTGCCATTGGAAAAAAAGCCAACCGCATTATTGGTTCCAGAATAATCAATATTAGTGACTTCCACACCATCTCCTAAAAATACATTGTTGATCAAATTTTCAGGAGTGTAGATGACTCCGGTAGGTTCCACTTCGATTTGAGCGTGGAGATAGAGTAGTGGACAGCAAGCGATAAATAAAATAAGTAAAAAACTAGTTTCTATTCTGGAAATATCGTTTTTCATTTTTACATTTTATAGGGCCTATGTCAAATGAATTTGAAAATCTTTCGAATCAAATTCTTAAATCAATTAGGCGAATTTTAGTAAGTTTCAAAGAAGAAGAGGAGTGAGATCATTTATAAAAGCTCGCTATTTTTACGTTCAAAATTTCTTTTTCAAAATATCAAACTAGCTAGATTGCAAATTATGGAACAACCTCTGTCTACAAATTACATGTTTTTTTCTAAACTAGTTGGCCTGTCTAAAAAAAATATAAAAAGAATGTAAGCCAATTAACAAAGTAGAAATAAAATAGAATTTGGAAGCCTCCGTTTCATTGGTATTTAGTCATCTTTTGTTAGAAAAGGAGATTTGAAAAATGTGATATTTGGTCAACTTACGTCAAAAAGATAATTTTATTCTTTAGGAGATTCTATATTGTTTGATTTCATCTTTCTTAACTTTTATATCAAACAAAGCCCTTTTTATCTAAAAAAAGAGAGGTTCCATCTATTGCACGATCTAAGTTTGTTAGTTTTTCTTTATTTTGCCGCAAACATTTTAAACAGATTGGA
Organism: uncultured Saprospiraceae bacterium; assembly: GCA_964441245.1. GTDB lineage: Bacteria > Bacteroidota > Bacteroidia > Chitinophagales > Saprospiraceae > JALZUU01. Next base: position 10,305 of record CAYTVR010000030.1, read on the forward strand.
GTTTAAGCTACTAATAAAAAGCTTTCTTTAAAAAAAAACTTCAATAATTACTTGAATGATATCCGCAGAAAGTAGACTATTTTATAAAACACAAAATTTTTCTAATGAGTAACTTTTTTAAATTTGTATTTGCCTCTTGTTTGGGCGTTTTTTTAGCTGGTGTGGTCATGTTTGGTTTGAGTTTTTTAGTACTTGGCAAAATGGCTTCTTCGCTTGAAACTCCAACAAAAGTTAAAGCCAATACTGTACTTACTTTAGATTTTAGCGCTCCAATTCCTGAAAAAACAAATAACCTTCCTGTTGATCCATATAGTTTTGAAACGGAATCAATTGTTGGTTTGCATGACATTGTTGCCTCTATTGAACACGCTAAAACCAATGATAATATCAAAGGGATATTCTTAGATCTTGGGAATGTTCAAACAGGAAGAGCTACTTCAAAGGTTATTCGTGAAGCATTGGAAGATTTTAAATCAGATGGAAAATTTGTAATTTCTAATGCAAAATATTACACACAAGGTTCGTACTATTTGGCTTCTGTTGCAGATAAAGTTTATGTAAATCCTTTGGGAAGTGTAGATTTTCGGGGATTTTCTGCTCAAGTTCCCTTTTTAAAAGATATGCTAGACCGTCTAGGCATAAAAATGCAGGTCTACTACGCTGGTCAATTTAAAAGTGCGACGGAACCATTTAGAAGATATGATATGAGTCCTCAAAACAAAACTCAAGTTCGGGCTTACTTAGAAGAAATGTATGCTTTGTATTTGGAAGAAATTTCTAAATCCAGAAACATAAGCACCACAGATTTACGTGATATTGCCAACGGATTTAAGGTTCGAGATGCAGATGATGCGATTCAATATAAATTGGTGGATGATAAACTTTACCGAGATCAAATTCTTGATGAATTACGCACACGTCTTGGTTTAGAAAAAGATGCTAAAATAAAATCGATTTCTGTTGAAGATTATGGAAAAGGAAATAAGTTGAAAACAGATTTTTCTGTAAAAGACAAAATTGCAGTCGTTTATGCCGAAGGAAATGTAGTTGATGGCTTAGGCGAAGAAGGTAGTATTGGTGGCGATAAATATGCAAAAATCATTCGAAAATTAAGAAAAAACGATAAAATTAAAGCCATTGTTGTTCGAGTAAACTCAGGTGGAGGTAGCGGATTAGCTTCCGATATTATGTGGCGAGAGTTACAATTGGCCAAAGAACAAGGTATTCCAATCGTTGCTTCGATGGGAGATTTGGCTGCCTCTGGTGGATATTATATTGCTTGTAATGCGGATACTATTTATGCAGAGCCTAATACCATTACTGGATCTATCGGTGTTTTCGGAATGATTCCGAGTTTACAAAATATGTTGAAAGACAAGGCGGGAATAACTTTTGATTCTGTAAAAACTGGACCTTATGCTATAGGTATCAATCCATATTTTGATATCAATGATAAGGAAGGTCAAATCATCCAGAATGGAGTGGAGGAATTTTACGAAATTTTCTTAAAAAGAGTAGGAGACGGCCGAGGTATGTCACGAGATGCTGTGCATGAAGTTGCTCAGGGAAGAGTTTGGACAGGTGCTAAAGCAAAAGATTTAGGACTTGTTGATAAATTGGGAGGTTTGGATGAAGCGATTGCCTCTGCAGCTAGTTTGGCTGGATTAGAAAAATATAGAATTTCAGAATATCCTAAGGTGAAAGAACCTATTGAAAAACTAGTAGATCAGTTGACTGGAAAGAAGAACACGAGTTTCGTTATTCAAAGTGAGTTAGGAGATCTTTATCCGTATTTTGACTATATCAAATCATTAAAAGAGATGAAAGGAGTTCAAGCTCGCTTACCTTTTATGGTAGAATCTTATTAATATATAAGTTGCATCGTTTCCCGAAAGGGTAGCATAGTAAAAAGCGGAATTGGCCTAGCTAATTCCGCTTTTTATGTTTAAATGAATAATTTTTTGTATTTGTTTTCAACAAAAAAAATATTTTAAGTGTTAGTTACATATAATGAGTAGCTTCGACCTTATTATTTCAAAATTTTCGTGATTTTTCGCCCTGTTCTCGTACTTTGAATCTGATTGTGGATAACCTTTTACAAAATAACGACCAGACAATCTATCAGTTTACCATTTTGTTGATCTTTTTGGTAGCCCTGATCTTCTTTGTCTATTTGTATTGGTATTCCTTAGCCTTGAAAATGTCTGTTGAAGAAAAAGAAAATACAAAACGTCAGTTGCTCATCAATAAGATGGAATTAGAAAGGACTCAATTGATGAATATCAATTTGGAGGTAGAAAAACGAGCTAAACAAGAAAAAAATCTCCGATTAGAGCAGGAAATGATTTTAAAAAATAAAGAACTCACCACCACCACTTTATTAGCCAGCAAGCACAATGAATTATTAGCAACAATCAATAAACGTCTTTCGGATCTGAGAGAACCTAATGGTAAAAAGGAGGTGATCCAACAACTGAAAAGCTTGATTCGAAATAATATTTCTATTGAAAACGAATCAGAACAATTTAAGACTCAGTTCGAAAAAGTGCATCCCGATTTTTTTAAAATCCTGAGTACTAAACATCCTAGGTTGTCACAAACTGATCTTCGTCATTGCGCCTACATGCGCATGCGTATGACGACCAAAGAGATAGCCCGTCTATTTAACATTAATGCGACAAGCGTACAAACGGCAAGAGTGCGTATGAAGAAAAAAATGGAGCTAGATAAGGGAACCGACCTGAGACAATATATTTTAAGTTTTTGATTATTAGAAGGAAGTCTTTTAAAGTCGTGTTTTAAATAATTTGATTTTTTTGTGGTCTTTTTTTCCAATTCTATTTTACATCAAAAAAAAGTGATACATTGCTTCGATGAATACTTATCCAATAAGTAATGTAGATTTAAGCATTATAATAGGTTATTTATCAATTGTCTTTTTTATTGGACTAATTGTTTCCCGTAAAGAAATTTTTGCCAAAGACCTGTTTTTGGCTGGTCGAAGTTTAGGCTGGGGAGCTATTGGTTTTTCCTTATTTGCTTCCAATATCTCGGGATCTACGATCATTGGTCTTTCTGGACAAGCTTACAGTACAGGAATTTCCGTTTCCAACTATGAATGGATGGCCACGATTATTTTAGTATTCATGGCTTTATATATTATTCCTTTCTTTTTTAAGAATAAAATTACAACCATACCAGAGTTTTTGGAATTGCGATTCAATTCTTTTACGAGAAAATATTTTTCGGGCGCTACAATTTTGCTAAATATCATTGTGGATACCGCCGGGAGTCTGTATGGTGGAGCCTTAGTTTTACATCTGTTTTTTCCCTTTTTCGAAATTTGGCAAATTTGTATGATCCTGGCTTTAGTGGCTGGTATTTATACCTCTATCGGAGGTTTGGGGGCGGTGGTCTATACCGATATTTTACAAGCAATCATCATTTTAATGGGGAGTAGTATTTTATGCTTTGCGGTGATGGGACAATTTGATTTTTCTTGGGCAAATGCAGTCAATTCAATTCCTGATGATCACATGTCTTTCATTCGACCGAGCGATGATGATGTTTTACCTTGGACGGGAACGATGTTGGGGCTACCTATATTAGGTTTTTATTATTGGGTTTTAAATCAACAAATCGCTCAGCGGGTTTTGGCTGCGAAAACCATTCAGCATGCTCGATGGGGGGCATTGTTAGGAGGTGGATTGAAGTTGAGTATCGTGTTTTTAATGGTTATTCCTGGAGCATTTGCTTTAAGTTTATTTCCTTCTTTAGAAAATTTTGATACTGTTTTTCCGACAATGATTACAAGCCTGTTACCTGCTGGAGTATTAGGAATTGTATTAGCAGGATTAATTGCTGCAATCATGTCTAGCGTTGACTCCGCTTTGAATGCTTCTTCGACTTTGATTGTAATGGATTTTATAAAAATGCGTCAGCCTGATTTACCAGCCGAAGTGTTGGTCCGATATGGAAGAATTACGATATTATTATTAATGATTGTCGCTTCTTTGTGGGCACCATTTATCGGAAATTTTGAAGGACTTTTTGCCTACTTGCAAATGGTTCTGACTTATGCGGTACCACCATTGGTTGTTGTTTTTGTCTTAGGCGTTTTTTGGGAAAAAGGAACAGCTAAAGCAGCAGGATTGACCTTGGTTTTAGGACATGTTTTAGGCCTAGGAATATTTTTCGTCAGTAATAATAATTGGCTAGAAATACACTACACTCTTTTGGCTGCGATTTTGACTTTATGTTGTTCGATTATTTTCATAGGTATTAGTAGTTTAGGGCCTTCGCCTGAAAGAAACAAAATGGAAAATGTTACCTGGAAATATAGAGATCAATCCCTATATCAATCAGAAGAAAAATGGTATGTAAATTATCGTATTTTGAGTTTCCTTTTGTTGACACTTACCTTATTGGTAGTATTTTTATTTTGGTAGAAAAAAATAAAGCCATGCTTTTTAGAAAAAAGCATGGCTTCGAATAGATGATGGATTCTAGCTACTGACTAGAAATAAATTTCTTTGTAATCACAGTGTTGTCGATGTTTATTTTTATAAAATAAGCACCATTGGGAAGGTCATTGTTCCAGATGATTTCTTGCTTACCGATACCTTGCGTTTCTTCTCGAATTGTTTTTACCTGTTGGCCTAACAAGTCAAATACATGAATGCCCACTTTGGCATTTTGATCTAAGTTGTAAGAAATAAATAGTCGATCTGAAACAGGGTTTGGAAAAATATTTAAATCAATAGATCGCGCAAAAGGATCTGATAATGAGGTGCTTAGGTCAGGGTTGTTAAGGCGAATGTTGGTGTAAAGTCGATATTCTCCAGCTTCCATACCGATTGCTTGGTTAACATTTGTTACAATTAAACTATCACCTGTAAAGTAGTCATACCAAATACCAGCTTCCTGAAAATTAGGACTAATTGCAGAAACTTGCATATTAAAATTACCTAAAACAGTTACCTTTAAATCAGGACTATTTAAGTTCAATCTTTTATTAAATGAATTTAAAGAATAAGTATAATCATTGGTGTTAAAAACATCGTAAGTCGTTTTTAGATGAATCATACTTTTAGTCAGGTCGTATAGTTTTCTTCGATTTTCCATTTCAAAATAATCCCAACGAATTGGTTTTGGATCGACACGACAACTTTCATTTATAGATCCATTTGGACAATGATTGATCGAGAAATCATAACCCACTTCTCCAAATTGCCAAAGCATTTTTGGACCAGGAATACTGTAGAAAAACGCAGTCGCCATTTCATTTCTTTTTAAAGCTGTTGCTTGGTCCGTTACGTCATATTCTCCAGAAGGAGAGGAGTTGCCATAAGTAATGTTTTTAAACATTAATCGTTCTTCATCATGGCTTTCCATATAAGACATTAAGTGAGGGACAGACCAGTTTCTAGACTTATAATCAGTACCTGATAAGTCACTTCCATATCCCATGGTTGCTTCATTATATTGATGCACCATATTATTCCATAATAGCATACCATAATTAGCCAATTCGGTCTCCTCCGAATTATTACTAAAGTGTTCCATAATCATAAAAGCTTGATCATTGATATTCCAACAAAAATCAGAATACTCTTTTAAAATAGCGATTCTACCAGCATCATATTGACTCCATTGTCCTACATTTCCGCCAGTATTAGTTTGTGTAAATCCTTTAGATAAATCGAACCGGTATCCATCTACTTTAAACTCTGTCAACCAATACTCCAATCCACGTTTGACGTAAGTCTTAGTCGCCAAACTTTCATGATTGAAATCATAACCAACATTGAAGGGATGCTTCGCATCACGATTCAACCAGGGATTATCATTCGTAGGTTTAAAAGCACCTGCATCCCAATACAATTGTGCCAAAGGTGATTGACTAAAGGCATGATTGTAAACAATATCTAAAATAACGGCAATTCCTCTAAGGTGACATTCATCCACAAATCGTTTAAAGTCATTTTTTGTCCCGTAATATTTATCTAATGCCATGTGAAAGGAAGGATTGTATCCCCAACTAATATTGCCTTCAAATTCATTGACCGGCAATAATTCTATCGCGTTGATGCCAAGGTTATCCAGATAATCCAAGGTATCAATAAGGGTAGCGTAATCATGGCGAGCCAAAAAATCCCGCAATAATAATTCATACACCACCAGCTTTTCTACTGGTTCTGATTCGAAATCAGTTACTTGCCAATCATAAGTGGGTTCATTAGTTTGAAGAATAGAAACTATGCCGTTAGCGTTTGAAGGATATGGATGCAAATCAGGATAAGTTGAGGCTGGAATAAATCCATCATTGGACGGATCTAAAACAGTTGTACTATAAGGATCGGGAATCTTAATGCTACCATCGACCAAGTATTGAAAAGCATATTTTTCACCTGAAGTAAGGCCATTGATTCCTAACCAATAGGTATTCCCATCAGGACTTCGTTTCATTTGATAGTCTTCATCCAATTCAAAATCATTAAAATCACCAAGTACAAAAACCTGAGTTTTATTTGGGGCATATAAAGCCAATACGACTTGAGAATCATTAACATAATTGATGCCCAATTCTGTACCAGCAGGAGGACTTTCGATGACAGGTCCTTCCGTTACAATGTATTGAAAAGTTGATGTTGAGCTGATATCGCCATTTTCAGCAGTAAATTCAACCTGATGCGTGCCTAATTCGCTAGCTGTAATGGTGTGATTAAGGCTTGTTCCGTTGCTTTGACTTACTATATTGCCATTGTCTTTAAGCGTTAAATTAGCCATTTCGGAGGCAACAGCATCCACTAAAATTTCATCATTTAGTGATACTAACAAACTATTTTCAGCTGGACTGACAAAAGAAGTCACTAGAGCAACCCCTGGAGGATAAACGTCTGTGAAAATATCAGAACCATCTGTATCCCGACCAACAATAGAACCATCCGTATTTCGAAAGACAAATGCCAATTTTTCTACTAATTCACCACCTGGAACACCGTAGAAGTCATTTATATTATAAGTAATAGAATAAAGGTCATCACCCATTGAGGTCATTAATAGGTCGTTGTCGGCGGTTCCCCATTCTCCTTGTACATGTTGCCAATCTGACGGGCTGCTACTATTACTAGTAATGACACCTGTATGTGCATACACTGGACCATTGAAACCAGCCAATGCCTCGTTTCCTTCAGAAGCATCGAAAAAGACGGTAACTATTTGATCCTGCTGCGGAAATGCTGGATCAGTGTAAATGACCTGAGCATTTAAGCAAAAAGGAAAGATAAAAATTAAGATAATCAGCTTTGAGAAAAAATTAAAATAGTTCATAGATAAGATTTATTTCCTTAGTAATCACTTTTTTTGGACATGGCCGATACAATCTAAAACCATCCAAGTAGTGATGAAATTTGGGTAACATGAGTGAAAAGATGAGTAACATGATTGAAAAAGACCTATTACAGAATTAACCAAATACTCAATAAAGTGACTGTAAGAAAGGCATTCTACCTTAAAAAGTCATAAAATAACCTATTACATATCTATTACTATCGTAATTTAGAATAATATAATGTCGGATATTAATTTTTTTGCCATAAATTTGGTACAGGAATATAGAAGATCTTTGAAACGGATTGTTGTTTGATGATAAATGTCTTAGCTTATTAAGCAATATTAGGGGAATTAGGTATGACAAAATCGACTTTTTTAACTCAATTATTCAATTTGGAGAGCCAATAGACTTTGAATTATTCGAAAAATGATATTATCCTAAATAACTAATAAGTATGAAAATGTTTTACAAAGGAATTTTGATTTTAGTGCTAAACTTAGGATTTGTCCTAAGTTCCTTTGCTCAAGGGAGTCTAAAGGGTAAAATCATTGATGATTATGGAGAGTCAGTGATTGGAGGAACGGTTCTTATCGTAGGGACAACTACAGGAACTGCGACTGATTTTGATGGAAATTACCTTTTAGAAGGAATTCCTTCAGGTACAGTAACCATACAAGTAAGTTACACTGGCTATGAAAATCAAGAATTTACCATAGAAATGACTGATGGAGCTGAATTGGTCAGAGATGTTACCATGGGAGTAGATGTTTCTGTTTTAGAAGAAATCGTGGTGATTGGTTATGGAACAGTCAAAAAAGAAGATGCTACCGGATCTGTACAGACGGTAAATTCTGATCAATTTAACCAAGGAGCAATTACTGGAGCGCAAGAATTGGTCGCAGGTAAAATTGCTGGTGTACAGATTACAACCAATAGTGGTGCTCCCGGTGATGGCGCTCAGATCAGAATCCGTGGAGGTTCGTCTTTGAGTGCATCCAATGATCCCTTGATAGTGGTAGACGGAATTCCAATCGACAATGGAGAATTAGCAGGATCGAGAAATACGCTAAACTTTATTAATCCATCAGATATAGCCACTTTTACCGTATTAAAGGATGCTTCAGCAACAGCAATTTACGGTTCAAGAGCTTCCAATGGGGTAATTCTTATTACCACCAAAAAAGGAAAATTAGGGAAAAAGATACGAGTTAATTACTCAGGAAATTTTTCTACCAGTTCGGTCAATGATCAAATAAATGTCCTCAACGGGGATGAATATCGAAGCTTGATCAATGACCGATTCGAATCAGATCATCCAGCAGTTGCCTTATTAGGAAATGCCAATACCAATTGGCAAGATGAAATCTATGAATCAGCAATTGGCTTTGATCACAATTTAAGCCTCTCTGGTGGCATTGGAGACTTTCTTCCATATCGATTAGCCTTAGGATTGACAGATAAAAATGGGGTGCTCAAAACTGATGAGTTCAAAAGAAAAACAGTGGCTTTGAATCTATCACCTGGCTTTTTAGACAATAGCCTACAAGTGAATGTCAATCTAAAAGGCATGTTTATCGATAATAATTTCGCTAATCGAGATGCCATCGGTGCGGCAGTTGGTTTTGATCCAACTCAACCTATTTTGGATGACAATAATTTTGGAGGTTATTATGCTTGGGTGAATCCAGAAAATGGCAATCCGAATAACTTAGCACCTTCGAATCCTTTGGCTTTATTGAACCAAAAAATTGATCAAGCTTCTGTTAACCGATTTTTGGCGAATGCCAGTATTGATTACCGCTTACCTTTTTTACCAGGTTTACGTGCTAATCTGAATTTAGGATACGATATAGCGAATGGAGAAGGAACCACTGATGTAGATTCGATTGCAGCTTTTAATTTTAATGATGTCACTGGTGGAGGAGTCGATAACGAATATGATGAAACTAAGAAAAATGAATTGATTGAGTTTTATCTCAATTATGGTAAAACATTTGGTGATCATAAAGTGGAATTGATGGGAGGATATTCTTGGCAACATTTCTTTAACGAAAAGTACGAGAGAAATTCTGATGTGAGAGGTAATGCTCAAAATACCGTAATCAAAGAGAGTAAAAATGAACTATACCTTTTATCTCTTTTTGGTCGAGCCAATTATACTTTGATGGACAAATATTTATTTACTTTTACCTTAAGAAGAGACGCTTCTTCTCGATTCTCTCCTGAAAATAGATGGGGTTTATTTCCAGCAGCTGCATTTGCTTACAAGGTGATCAATAAAGAGGTTGGTACATTGACCAACTTAAAATTGAGAGTTGGATACGGAGTAACGGGGCAACAAGATATCGGTGATTTTTATGAACATCTTCCGCGATATTTAATTAGTACCGATAATGCTCGATATCAATTCGGAGACGAACTAATCAATACCCTTCGTCCCGAAGGTTATGATTCCGAGATCAAATGGGAAGAAACAACGACTTATAATATTGGGGTAGATTATGGATTTTTGGACAATCGAATTTACGGTTCTTTAGAATATTATATTCGTAAAACAAAAGACTTACTTAATTTTATTCCGGTCGCTGCCGGAACGAATTTGACTAACTTTATTGATACCAATGTTGGTGATTTAGAAAATGAAGGAGTTGAATTTTCTATTAATGCTATTCCTGTTAAAAAGGCAAATGTTCTTTGGGAAGTAGGGTTTAATGTGACCAGAAATACCAATGAAATTACTCGATTAACAGCCACAGATGATCCAGATTATCAAGGTGTATTGGTTGGAGGGATTTCAGGGGGAGTGGGCTCAAATATTCAAATACATAGTGTTGGTTTTCCAGCTAGTTCTTATTTTGTATATGAACAAGTATACGATGCAGACAACAATCCAATAGAAGGATTATATGTAGACAAAAATGGCGATGGTAAAATTAGCCCAGACGATCAATATCGTTTTGAAAAACCAGCACCAGACTATTTCTTTGGTTTTACCTCCAGTTTAGATGTTGGAAAATTCAATTTTTCTATGGCTGGTCGAGCGAATTTGGGCAACTATGTTTATAACAATATACAATCCAATTTAGCAGATTATGGACGTTTGTTCCATCCTTCTCTTTATATCCAGAATGCGACTACAGATATAACTAAAATTAATTTTGAGGGACCAGATTACTTTAGTGATCACTTCGTTCAAGATGGATCTTTTTTCCGAATTGATTATGTTTCTCTAAGTTATGCTTTAACAGATTTATTTAAAAAGAAAAATTCCATTACACTTTCTGCGACGCTACAAAATCCTTTGTTGATCACCAATTATACAGGTTTAGATCCTGAAATTACTGATGGTATTGACAATAATATTTATCCGCGAGTACGAACATTTGTATTTGGTGTAAATGCTAATTTTTAAAATAAGAAAAATGAAAATAGTGAACTCTAAACCTCTTTTTCTCTTTTTGCTAACTATAGCAATGATAGGTACTTCTTGTTTCAATGACTTGGATACCGTTCCTTTGGATCCTGATGAAGTAACAGAAGCAACAGTCTATGATGATCCTGATTCTTACAAACAAGTCTTAGCAAAGCTTTATGCAGGTCTAGCGACCTCTGGTCAAGAAGGTCCTGCAGGACAAGGTGATATCTCTGGTATTGACGAAGGCTTTGGTCAATACTTAAGAGCTTTTTGGAACCATCAAGAACTACCAACAGATGAAGCCGTCATTGGTTGGGCGGATCAAACGATCAAGGACTTTCATGAACAAGATTGGGATGCGAATGATGTGTTTATCGCTGCATTTTATTACCGGATTTTTTATCAAGTTTCGGTTTGTAATGAATTTTTACGACAAACCACTGATGAAAAACTGAGCAGTAGAAATGTTGATGAAGCCCTGAAAGCAGATATCCAAGTTTTTAGAGCGGAAGCTCGATTTCTGAGAGCATTGAGTTACTGGCATGGATTGGATCATTTTAGAAATATCCCATTTATACCAGAAGACGATCCAGTAGGTTCTTTCTTTCCAGAGCAAATAGCGCCAGAAGAATTATACAATTTTATTGAATCAGAATTACTGGCAATCGAATCAATATTAGCTGCACCTGCTCAAAATCAATATGGTCGAGCAGATCAAGGAGCAGCTTGGATGTTATTGGCAAAATTATACCTCAACGCAGAAGTGTACATTGGCCGACCGGCTTATACTGAATGTATTGATATGACCAAGAAACTGATAGATGGAACTTATACTTTAGAAGAAGAATTTGGTCATTTATTTTTAGCAGATAATCATTTATCCAATGAAATTATTTTCCCAGTTGTTTTTGATGGAAATTCTACACGGACTTGGGGAGGTACGACTTATATCATTCGAGCTGGACTTGGAGGGAGCATGAATCCTGATGAATTTGGTGTTTTAAATGGTTGGGGAGGAACAAGAGTCACCAGTGCTTTGGTAGATAAATATCCTGCAGTGGCTGGCGAAGGTGGCGGTGGTTTGATCGTATCTCCAGCTACAGGAGAAGAGCATCCAGTGGTCTATATTCCTGGTAATTATCAAGGATGGAATCCTGCTGACGATAACGCAACATTGGCTTCACCTAATGATGATAGAGTGTATGAAGGATATGCTTGGTTTGAAGCGGGTACAGAATTTAGAATTACAGACGGTCCGTCATTTGCGACAAGCTATGGTGATAATAATAATGATGGTAAACTTGATTTGAATGGGATCAATCTGAAAATAGCGGACGCTGGTTTTTACCGAATGCTAATTGATTTAAATAATTTGGATTATGTTTTAGAGCCCATTTCATGGGGAATTATTGGAGATGCAACTGAAAATGGTTGGGATTCTGATATTGATATGGTATACAATTCAGAAGAAGGTGTTTTAGAAGTGGAAACTTTTTTGAATAGAGGAAAAATTAAGTTTAGAGCCAATGATGCTTGGGATATCAATCTAGGTGATGATGATGCAGATGCATTGTTAGAAGCAGAAGGGGCAGACATTGATATTGCCTCTAATGGTATTTATAAAATAAAATTATTCCTTAATAAACCAGATTATACTTATTCTATTGAAACAACAAGTTTTGATAAAAGAGCCATGTTTTATACCGATGGACAAAAGTTAGAGATCGAAGATATTTCTTTATTTACCGAAGGGTATGCCTCTCAAAAATTTAAAAATATCACTCGTGATGGAGAAATGGGATCGAATCTAGATCATCCAGATACGGACTTTCCAATGTTCCGTTTAGCAGATGCTTATTTGATGTATGCTGAAGCGGTCGTTCGAGGTGGTTCTGGTGGTGATTTAGGGACTGCTACCCAATTGGTGAATCAAGTAAGAGAAAGAGCTTATGGGAACGCTGCGGGGAATATTACTGAAGCAGATTTGGATCTACCATTTTTAATTGACGAAAGAGCAAGAGAATTGTTCTGGGAATGTCATCGAAGAACAGATTTAATACGTTTTCAAAATTTCACAGAAACAAGTTATATGTGGCCTTGGAAAGGTGGTCAAGTGGACGGAGTTTCCACAGAAAGTTATCGAAATATTTATCCGATTCCAGCCGCAGATATTGGAGCCAATCCAAACTTGGATCAGAATCCTGAGTATTAATTATAAAATTTAAATCAAAGAAAGTTATAACGATATAAAATATAGGTCATGTTCAAAAAATATAGTTTTCTATTCCTTTGTAGTTTGTTTTTCTTTAGCTCCTGTAGTGATAAAGAATTGGATCCAGTGGTGAGTCTGAATTCTGCTCCAGTGATTACTTCTCCTAATGGAGGAACCGATTTTCTACTCTTAGAAGAAGAAGGTGATAATGGAGTAGGAGCCTTTACCTGGAATGCAGCAGATTTTGGTTACGATGCAGCGGTTACTTATTCTTTAGATGTTGATGCTAGTGGAAATAATTTTGCCAATTCATTTAGTTTAGGATCAACCAATGAATTGGAAATTGCAGATATGACGGTAGCCTTGTTGAACAATATTCTTTTGGCTCAAGGCCTTCCGGCAAATTTTGAAAATCCGCTAGAAATGCGAGTATGTGCATCGGTCAGTGAACGAGTAGAGCAGCTTTGTTCGGAAGCAGTGATGTTTACAGCAAACCCTTTTCCTGCTGAAATTAATTTTCCAAAGCTAGGGGTGCCAGGGATGTATCAAGATTGGAATGAGAAAAATGAAGAGACTGTTATCTTTTCAAGAGGGAGCAATACTTTCTATGATGGCTTTCTTTATTTTACAATAGATAGCTGTGAATATAAATTTATAAAAGACTTTTCTTGGGACACTAACTGGGGAGATGATGGTTTGGATGGAACCTTAGATCCAGGCACTTTATTTAATAATTTAAAAGCACCTGGGTTGGCAGGAATGTATTTTCTATCTGCAGACATTGGTTTATTACAACATACCATTGTTGCTACCAATTGGGGCGTACTTGGTGATGCAACTCCTACAGGAACAAGTGAGGATACTGACTTAGTTTGGGATGAAGAAAGGAGCGTTTTATCGGTGACTCTGGATTTAAATCCAGGGAACTTAAGGTTTAGAGCGAATGATGCAGAGGATATAAAATTTGGAGATGATTTTGGCAATGGTACTTTAGAATTTGATGGAGAAGAAATTTTAATTGAAGAAGCTGGAAATTATACCATTGATCTACTACTAGATGTTGCCCAATATACTTATACCATTACGAAAAACTAAAAAGGGGCTACGCTATTCATGCCTTAAAACTAGTTGGAAAAAATCAAATACGGATACCGATATTTTATTTTTTTGTAAAAAAATAAATATCAATGAATAAATTTTTACGCTGATTACTATCGATGAAAAGGTAAATGCAAGTAGATTACCTTGGAAATATTTTTAAACACAATTTTATAAAACTAAATTACAAACCATGATTAGAAAATTACTTTTCTCTTTTACTTTTATGGTATTTGCTGCGACAATGGTCGTCGCTCAAATAAACACCGTTGGCCTAATTGGAACGGGATCACCTACTGCTGGTTGGGAAGATGATACCGATCTTACTCAAGATCCGATGAACGCTGACCTTTGGACGGGAACAATGACATTAACTACTGGAGCTGTAAAATTTAGAGCCAATGACGATTGGGATATTAACTGGGGAAATGACGCTGGAGATTTTCCTTCAGGAGTAGCAGCTGCCGGTGCAGGAAACTTAAATGCTGTTTCTGGTGAGTACAATATTTCTTTGAATACTGCTACAGGCGAATATAACTTTGAGAATACAGCTGTGCCTTTTACTAATATTGGAATTATTGGAACAGCCACTCCAAATGGTTGGGATTCAGATACTGATATGGTGCAAGATATGAACAATCCTTATATCTGGACTTTAGAAATTACCTTAGTTGACGGTGCTGCAAAGTTTCGAGCGGATGATCTTTGGGAGGTAAGTTGGGGAGGAGATGATTTTCCAACTGGTTTTGGAACTACGATGAATGGAGGAGATATCCCTGTAGTTGCAGGTGATTATATAGTGACCCTTAATACAGGATCAGGTGAATATGATTTTGGTTTAGCAGTTCCTGAATATGGAACGATTGGTATGGCAGGTACGGGTTCTCCTGGAGGAAGTTGGGACATGGATACAGACATGTATCAAGATATGGATCAACCAAATTTATGGAAAATGGATGCTGTTCAAATTCAAAATGGAATGTTCAAGTTTAGAGCTGAAGATTCATGGGATTTTGACAATTGGGGAGATGGACCGGATGCAACATGGCCTTCTGGTACTGCGGTAAAAGGAGCGCAAGGTAACATTACATCGCAAGCTGGTGAGTATAATGTTACATTTGATATCCTAACTGGTGAATATACTTTTGAACCTACTTTTGTTTTGTATAACTCCATAGGAATTATTGGTACTGCAACGCCAAACGGTTGGGCTGATCCTGATACCGATATGGAAGTCAATCCGAATAATCCAAGTGAGTGGTTTTTACAAACGACTTTAACAGATGGTGTTTTGAAATTCCGAGCGAATGATATGTGGGAAGTAGCTTGGGGAAATGCTAATAGTGATTTTCCATCGGGGATAGGAAGTACTACTGAAGGTGACATTACCGTAGTAGCTGGTGAGTATAAAATTACTTTTAACTCAGCAACTGGTGCTTACAGTTTTGATGATCCGATTACTCAATATACTTCTGTTGCAATAGTTGGTGCTGGAACAACTAATGGTTGGGATGGTCCAGACTTGGACTTGACACAAGACGCAGTACAAACTGATCAATGGACAGGAGAAGTTTACTTAAATGGAGGAGCAATTAAATTTCGTGCGAATGATGAGTGGGTTGTTGATTGGGGAAGCGCGAATTTCCCAGTAGGAAATGGAACACAAGGAGGAGAGGATATTCCTGCTTCGGAAGGAAGCTGGGCAGTTACATTTAACTCAACTTCTGGCTTTTATACTTTTACTCCAGTATCTATTGGTGTGATTGGTAGTGCTGCCAATGGTTGGGATGAAGGTGATGATGTACCGATGCAAGCAAGTGGCGAAGAAACGAATCACTGGAGTGTGTCCCTTCCTTTGATTGGTGGTAATGCTGCTAAATTCCGTAAAGACGGTACTTGGACGATTAACTGGGGATCGGATATGAGTCCAGGTGAATATCCTACAGGTACTGGTGTTCAAGATGGAACTGATATCATTATTCCTGAAGACGGAACCTATGATGTAAGCATCAATACCTTGACTGGTGTATATGTTTTTACACTTGATATGGGAACTGCTACTAATGATTTATTAAATCCAAAAGCAGTTCGAATCTTTCCTAATCCAACTTCTGATCGATTATTCGTAACGATTGATGCGCCAGAATTGAGCGGCAAATTTGATGTGAAAATGATGGATATTACTGGAAAAGTAATTGAAGCAAAAACAGTTAATGCGCAAACGAATTTAGACTTTGATGTTTCTAACTATCCTGTTGGAAGTTATATCATCCATTTGTCTAATGATAAATTTACGATTGGAAAACAATTTGTAATTGCAAAATAGAATGATTGTTTCGCTAATGCGAAATGATTTTTCCGTAAGATAATATAATTAGTGTATGAAACTTTGTACTGAAAAGAATAAGTTTTAAAACTTAATCTCTCAGAAATAGACCACAGATTACGAAAGTAATTTGTGGTTTTTTTTATCAAAAATTTTAGGATGAACGTTTTCTATTTTAGGATAATTTATTGAGCAGAAATGGAACCTGTGATTTTTTGACCATTAGATAAATGGAGTGAAATAAAATAAATTCCATTTGGACTTGTATTGCTATTTTTATCTTTTCGATCCCAATTAAAATCAATGCGATTGCATGATTCATGAAATTCCTTTTCTAAAACAACTTGACCTAGAGCATTATAAATGTAGAGAATACCAGTTTGAGCTAACTCAAAAGTGAAAGACATTTGAATAGAATTATAAAAAGGATTAGGGAAAAATTGAGCATGAGCAGTTCGAGTTATTTTGTTTGTAGATGTATTGTTTTCATTGATTAAACCCGGAGAAGGCAAATCTAAAAACTGAATAGGACCTAAACCATTTGGTAATCGTCCTTGCGATATATCACTAATCTGTTCGTCGTAACTTAGTGTGTCTACTACTGCAAAACTATTTTCGCGGGAAGCGAAAATTCCAATCTGTTCTCCTGCTGCTTTTAATTTGAAATTAGTATGTTGATCTCCTTGGTGAGTATCTCCATCTGCCCAAAACACAAGATAATTAGTTGGGTTGATCCATAGATCAGGTATCTTCCATTTATTTCTATTATTCAAATTATCTGTCAAGTAAAAATCTCCTAAAAAAATAGGCATTATATCCGCATTGTATATTTCAATCCAATCATCATATTCCCCAAAATCATCAGCCAGAGTACTATTGTTACTGGCCATAAATTCATTGATGACCAGATTTGGGGTAGTAGGATTAATTCTAATTTCTTTTGTTTCGCAAACAGGTGATCGAGCAATTGTATTTTCAGCATCTGTAAAAGTTACAAAATATTCGAAAGTGGTACTTTCTGCGAATCCAGGAATAATGCATCCCCAAATATGATCATTCGCATCTCCATCTTCATGTTGTCCATCATCGAAAAGTGGAACAGCAGTTGGTCCTGTATTGGTAATATAAAAAAGTTGTCCAGTCACTACAGATTCATCTTCTACCCGAACTTGTACATGAATGTCTTCATTTAGGCCAGGATAGTTATTGACAAGATTAGTGATGATCGGAGAACTATTGTTATTTTCCAATTGATTTAATGCGGAAGTCAAACGCGTTTCTATATAATCTTTGATTCCATAAGGTGTTTGGAAATAGTTTAAGCTTTCGTCAAATGAATTGGTAAAATCATTGGTGCTGAATCCGTATTGTAAAGGATAGAAAGGATCATTAGCAATGAACGGGTTTAGTTTGTTTTTTAAATCGTCGATGGACGGAAAAAGAATATCTGGATGTAAAATTTCTTGCGCCATTTGTTTAATGAAAAAAGAAAAGCGATCTCTGTAAATGTCGTTTTCCATCAATCGGCCATAGATGGGTCGATCCTCCAGATTTTGAGGCCAAGTATAAATGTTGCGATTTCCCCAATCGATCGATAGCCAATCGATACCCAAGGTGTTATCTAAGTCAAATGGGATATACTCTATTTTTTGCGTAGCTGGATTTTCGTAAAGATAGAAGTTATTTTTATTATAAATTGGTCCATCCCAATTGCCAATTAGAATGTCAAACGCGGCAGCTTTTAAGTAAGCGTTCACATTAAAAACTTTATCTAATTCACATTCCAATTGATTGTTAGGTGTATTGTTGAGGATTCTAATGAACTCAGAAAGTTTCGAATAATCATCAGTTGTTATATTGGTTTTTAATTCATAAATTCTTCGGCCGTTGGAGGTGAGTTTGTAATCATTCGGATCACTGCTGATGTACTCTAAAGTTGAAGGCCAAAGACATTTATACAAATTTCCATCTGCTTCTTCAAACCGTTTTTGAATAAATTCTTCATCAATGTGTTCTATGTTGGCAAAGATTCCTCGATAATTTCCGTTGAGATATAAGTTCACATGATTGGCTCTAGAACCAGGAATTTTTAAAGCTCTTAATATATCCCAATTGATGACCGACCTAGAAATACTTGGATCATTATGTTCTCCATTTAAATTTAATTTTTCTAAGCCCTTATATTTTTTGCCCGCTTGAAAGGTATTGAATGAGATTTTAAAAGATTTTTTTGCTGAAGTCCTAGAAGTGTTTCCGCGTAAGCGAAAGCCTACATTTTCTACGGTATCAATTTCCTCTTGATTATCAAAAATAAAAGTTGCTGGAAATTCATGATTTGAAAACTCATTTCCTTCCGCTAATAAAATATCCAATGAATCTGGATCGATAAGAATGTCTACTCTTGGAATGACATCGTTGTCAAAAACATATCCACGATTAGGAACTGTTTTTTGAGCAGTCGATTGAAAATAAAGGAAGAAAAAAAATAGGAGATAGATTGCTTTTTTCATTTTCAGAGTCTTAATGAATGATTTATGTTATCTCCCTATTTTTCATTTTGGAATAGCTGAACAGGAATAAAGTCAACACTCAAAAAAATTACAAAACTTCAAGAATTTCTTTTGTTGAAGCTCTTTTAGAGTAATCTGGATTATAGAAAGAATATATAATTTTTTGATCAGTACCAATGACATAAGTTGCGGGAACGGGAAGGGTAGCTTGCGAGTAGCCACTCATTTCATTCAAATCTTTTTTAACGTATTTTTTTACTTTATCTTGATAAGCTGTGGTAACCTGAAAAGCAACTTTGTAATTTTGCATAATACTTTTGTTGGTATCTGAAATTACAGGAATGGTAGTTTTTGTTTTTTCATTCATTCGTTTTGCATACTCATTACTTTCAGGAGATACAGCAATTACACTCACACCTTTTGTTTTCAAATTAGCTAATTCATTTTCCAATTCTTCTAATTGTTGATTGCAATAGCCACACCAATAGCCTCGATAAAAAACTAAAACGACAGGACCTGTTTTTAATTTTTCCGTAAGGAAAACGGTATAGCCATTTTGATCTTTTGCTTTGAAATTAGGCGCAAGGTCTCCAAGTTTTAATCCTCCTAATTTGTTCGCTGGATCATCTGCAATAATTCCAAATTTAGTTAGGTCAGACTCAGGAGTCTCTTCTTCTTTTTTACCTACTTTTTGTTCTTGATTTTTAAGCCAATCCACTAATGACTTTCTTTGATCTGTAGATAATTTTCCTTCAGGATGTAACCACATATATGATTTCATTGGCATTGTTTTTTCCTCGATTTCTTCTGCCATTTCTTCCAATTTGTGATTGGCTTTTTTAGTTGAATAAGTTCCCCATTCTGAAAAATTCAAATGTTGTCTTCCACCTCGAATATGGCTTCTTAAGAAAAATGAAATTGGAGCAATGCTGCTATACCAAGGATAGACTGTTTGATGAGAATGACAATCATAACAAGCCGCTTTAATTAAGGAGGCAACTTCTGTTGGTGGATTGGTCAATTCTATAAAATCTTCTCCTTTTTTGCTGGGTGGATTGGTTTTGTCAATTGGGAAAAATTGCATAACGATTAACGTCAGTGCAAGAATACCAAGTATTTTAGTTCTTTTTTTCATGTTTCGCAGAATTGGAATTTTAAATGAATCAAGATTTTAAAAAACTTGAAGGTAATACTTAGTCGTCAACAAACAAAGTAAGTACAGCCGCAAGAAGAAAGGAGGCTCCACCAATCAACATCGCATTCATCGCATCCGCTTCGAAATAATTTTTGATCATAAATCCTAAAATGGATGCAGCTAGTATTTGAGGTATCACAATAAAGAAGTTGAAGACTCCCATGTAATAACCCATTTTGTGAGCAGGAAGAGATCCCGTCAAAATAGCGTAAGGCATCGATAAAATACTGGCCCATGCAAAGCCGATCCCAATCATGGATATCAATAATTGATTTGGACTATTGATAAAATAAATAGAAGCTAATCCAAGTGCACCAAGTACTAGACCAATCATGTGTGTAATCTTTCGATTAAATTTTTTGGCCAAAAAAGGTAAAGCAAATGCAGCTAACATCGCCACTCCATTGTAAGCACCAAAACAAACACCCACCCAATTGGCACCTTCATTATAGGCTGCGGAACTGGTGTCCGTCGTACCGTAGACATGAGTAGTGACCGCAGTAGTGGTATAAATCCACATCGCAAAAAGTGAAAACCAAGAAAAGAATTGTACTGGAGCCAATTGTTTCATTGTTTTTGGCATGGTCAACACATCGTTGATCATCGTCGTAAAACTACTTTTGCGAGAACTGTTTTTTTGCAGCCATCCTGCGAGAAAAGATAAAACACCAAAAATTAAAGTACCAACAGAAGCCACATAAAGTTCTTTATCAAGTCCTGCAGAATATAACCAAGCCGAAATTGAAATACCTATAATGCTCAATACGATACCGATATTAATTTCCTTTTTGCTGAGTTCCTGAATTTGACTTGAAGTCAATTCCTTTTCATATTCTTCCTCTGGTTCGAATGCTTTCATTTCTTCTGGAGAATATTCAAACGAATTTCTAACTGTCCAAATAATGGCTAAAATGAATACAATGGCTCCGAGATAAAATGACCATTTGACTGAGTCCGGAATAATTCCTTGGGCAGCTTCGTTAGCTACTCCAAACCAATTGGTAAAAATATAAGGAAGGAGAGAGGCAACTACGGCACCCATTCCAATGAAAAAACTTTGCATCGCAAAGCCATCGGTTCTTTGTTGGTCGGGCAAGTTGTCTCCAACAAAAGCGCGAAAAGGTTCCATAGAAACATTGAACGCAGTATCCATGATCCACAACATTCCTGCTGCGACCCAAAGAACTGGTGAATTCGGCATGATGAATAATGCAATAGAGGCAAGAATGGCACCTCCTAGAAAATAGGGTCGACGCCGACCTAGTTTTGTCCAAGTTCGATCACTAAAATATCCAATAATTGGTTGAACCAATAGACCCGTTACAGGTCCCGCAAGCCAAAGAATGGGAATTTCATCAATTGCAGCTCCTAAAGTTTCAAAAATTCTGCTGGTATTAGCTAATTGAAGAGCAAAGCCAAATTGGATGCCCAAAAAGCCAAAACTCATGTTCCAAATTTGCCAAAAAGTTAGTTCTGGTTTTGTTTTTTGTGTCATAATATTTTACTAGAAAAAAATAAAGTTTTTTATAATTGCTAACTGATTTTAAATGTAGTTTAAGTATCTGTAAATCAGTTGTTTGTATAGTGGTTGTGGGTTTAGCTAAATATGCTCTAAAATAAGATTTTTTTTGCGGTTAACCGAACAAAATCACTACTCAAAATGCGATTATTTGATCTTTAATTTGAACCAAAATATTTCTATAGAAAAAAGGTGTGGTTTAGCTAAAAAAAGAAGAGGAAATGGACTAGTTTAGTAGCTTAATGGAAGATATTTTGGACTGAATTGCCTTAATTTTTGATTTTAAATAGAACAAAAAGTTATATTTCTTCGTTTATAGTATAACGAAGAGGTCTTGATTTTTTGAAAAAACAACTGTTTTTATTACCTTTGTATCACGTTTTGACAGTTTTACACATATAAATAGATTTTATTATTTAAAATCCAAATCCCTATCAAATCCAAATTCGTTTATTATTTTTTGCAAGTAAACAAGACTATAATGTCGTTTACAATTTAATTATTTAAAAATATTTTTATGGCTAGACCAACAGTTAAACCGCCGAAGTTGAAAGATGGATATTACATCGAAATTAATCATTTTGGAAGTCCTGGGCGGGGCATTAAGATTCATCGAGATACCAAAGAAGAGATTGATCACACCATGGAGCAATACAAAAAAATGAGAGATGTTACCTACTTGGGCAAATGTACCAACGGTAAATTTGAGAAATAATATTTCTTCTATTTTTATAATAAATTACGAGTGTTTGATGATTCAGGCACTCGTAATTGTGTTTTAGGGCTTTTGTTATCTTAGTTGCCACTCATTAAAAATGAAATTCTCGATTAAGGATATAATTAAGAGAAGAAATTTGAAGGCATGAACTAAAAATCAGTCAGTCAGCATTTTCTCTTAAAATAAAAAATGACCTTATTTGACCTCATATTATTTGCAAAATATCTCGAAACAGAGGCGTTTAAATTTTATTCATGAAAATTTTTCAACCTATTAATAAAGGCTATAATAGTGTATTTAGAAATGGCCAATTAAGTTTAGGTATCGTTGTTCCAATTGAGAATTATAGCCAAAGTTCTGTTCCGAATATGGAGCATCATTTAGAAAGAGTGCAACTGGTTGAACGATTAGAATTTAGTGCCATATGGGTGCGGGATGTTCCATTTCATTTACCATCATTTGGAGATGCAGGTCAAACTTATGATCCATTCACTTATTTAGGTTTTCTTGCAGGTCAGACTAATGAAATTGCTTTGGGAGTTGCAAGCATTGCACTACCATTGCATCATCCTGTTCATATTGCTAAATCGGCGGCAACTATTGACCAATTATCAAATGGACGATTGATAATGGGGGTAGCATCGGGCGACCGACCAACCGAATATCCAGCTATGAATATTGATTTTGAAAAACGGGATGAATTGTTTCGAGATGCCTTTAATTATATCCGCAAAACACAAGATGATTTTCCAGTTTTAAAGGATAATCATTATGGTAAATTAACGGGACAAATGGACGTGCTTCCGAAACCTATTTCCGCAAAAATCCCAATGCTAATTACAGGTTCTAGTCGGCAAACCATCAAGTGGAATGCAGAGCATGGTGACGGTTGGATTTACTATCCAAGGCCTACCATGCAGCAGGCATACACCATTGCGGAGTGGCGTAGAGAGATCGCAAAATATCACAGCTTTGACCAACCATTTATGCAGCCTTTATATGTTATTCTGGAAGAGAATGATGACTTCAAACCACAACCTATTCAACTAGGTTTTCGAATAGGTGCTAATTATTTGATTGAATATTTGCAGGAAATACAAAAAATTGGAGTCAACCATGTTGCTATCAATTTGCGCTTTAATAGGAGAGATATGGATACCACCTTGGAGGAATTGGCAGAAAAAGTTTTGCCTCATTTTCATTCAAAAACAAAAGAAGACAGGATAACGTAAAAATGACTATTTTAGTAACATAAAGCACCAACGGCATTGGAAAATAAATTCCAGTAAAACTGAAAAAATAAAAATAAACCTTGCCGAGAACAAAAAATTATTAAGCCATTCTACGGGCATTATCAGCAAGCAAGCAAGCAAGCAAGCAAGCAAGCAAACCGGACTCGTAGATAACAGGTCATAAATCCAAACGATTAGCTTTTAGTAAACGACAAATATTGATGAAATGAGGAAATATTTTACGATGGTATTACTGATTATCTCCCAACTAGGATATTCACAAGTCTATACTGAAAAACAGACGAGACATAGATTTGCTCAATTAAATCTTGGTCTTGATATACAATCAGGTTTTGGAGGAAGCACTAAGTATTTTGATGCACAAGGAAGTATTCAGACCTTGAGTTTAGGTAGTAACTTTTCACCAAGATTTCTCATCGGAGGAACACATTTTTGGGGACATGCTGATTTCTATATAGCCATTCCTTTGTATTCATCAAATATTAAAAAAGAGAACCAAGAAGTCACTGCACTACGAGGGGTGGAAACCGTTTTTAAATATTATCCATGGCGAATAGAGCATAAAAAAATTCGCCCATATATAGGCACTTCATTAGCTCCATTTTATTTTGAGCAAAGTAACAAAAACGTTGATTACCCAAATGGACCTGAGTTGAACCATACCAGTTTCCCTCTGCTGGGGGGCATTACTTTCAATGCAAAAAATCATTTGTTAGAATTAGGAGTGGCTTGGAATTATTTAAATCGACGGGACTATTATATTTCTCGTACCCAAATTGAAAAGACAAATACACCTCCTGTTTATGCAACCTTATCCTATAGGTTTATGATAGAAACAACTTTAAGCGCAGAAAAAGATTGGGAATCTGGAAGGACAAAAGAGGTGACAGATATTTTGGCTGAAAAAGGTAGACTAAGTGGCTTTTATTTGGGGGCAGGAATTTCAGCAGCCTTCTGGCTAAAACAAAGTAATTACAATAAAAATAATAGACCATATATTAGCAAATATGATACTTCAATCATGCCCGATTTTAGCGTGGGATATTATCTTCATCAACCTGATATAAACTTAGCGATTGGTTATAGAGCTTATGGTGCTTCTACCAATTCTTATGGTGCTTTTCAACAACTGAATAGACAATCAATTTTATTCGAGGCGACCAAATATCTCTTTGATTATCATGGATTTGTACCATTTTTGGGCCCTACAGTCAGTTATGAAAAACTCTCTTTTGAAGAAGATTTTGAAGGTGTAAAAACAGTTAACATTGAAGAAACTCAACTGGGATATGGTGTTACTTTTGGCTGGGATATTCGACCGAATCGCCTCCAAAGTTGGCTACTTAGAACTAATTTGAGATGGTATCCAAATCTTTCTTTGGAAGTTAATTCAGATTCAAAAGTATCTTTTAATAATTTGGAATTCAATTTTATACAACTGATCATTTACCCAAACAGAATGATAAAACGAAACTCGAAACGTTAATAATATTATAACGGCTTATAGGAGTTATGTGTTCCAGTGTTAAGTATATGTATTGTTTTGTTTGGGACGGAAAATAGACAGATCAATAAAATTGATGGAAAACATGAAGGAAATAATTCAAAAAGGATATTTAGAGGTTGACGAGATTCATGAACTTTATTATGAAGTTTGTGGAAAAGAAGATGGTATTCCGATTTTATTTATTCATGGAGGACCAGGTGCAGGATTTGATGAAACATCTAAACGGTTTTTTGATTTCACAAAGCACAAAGTGATCTTTTTTGATCAAAGAGGTGCATCACGAAGTAAACCATTCGGAAGTATATTAAATAATACAACAAACAATTTAGTTGAGGACATCACAAAGTTATTAGACTATCTAAAAATCAAATCTGTATACCTGTTTGGAGGTTCTTGGGGGACCACATTATCATTGGTTTATGCCATTCAAAATGCGAATAGAGTCTTGGGCTTACTTTTAAGAGGGATATTCCTTGGAAATGAAGATTCAATTCAACATTATCTGAATGGAGGAATAGAAAAACATCATCCAGAAGCTTGGGAGAGATTTATGAAAAATGTTCCAGATGATTATAAAAATGATATTCCTAAGTTTTATCTGGACAAAATGTTGAATGGAGAAAATCGTTATGCTTACGAATGGGCATATTATGAGATTTCAATTTTTCAAAAAAATATAAGTAAAGAAGAAATCGAAGATATACTGACTAAGATTCCTTATCAATCCTTAGCAATTTTGGAAGCGCATTATTTAGCAAATCAATGCTTTCTCCCAGAAGATTACATCTTAAGAAATGCTGATAAACTAATTCATATACCCACATGGATAATTCAGGGAAGATTTGATATGATATGTCCTCCTATTTATGCCTATCATTTGAAGAAGCAATTAGCTAACTCAACAATTAAATTTGTTGATGCAGGTCATTCTGATCAAGAAGCCAATATAGAAAAAGAAATAGATTCAACACTTGAAGAGATCAATAAAATTGAAATAATGAAAAAAGGTCATTCATCGTAAACGTTTATCAGACTATAGTAGTAGTTTTCGTAATTATGGACACAGGGATAACAGCCGCTACATTTCATGCGCTAACTGTTATCCGCGATTATCCATATTTACGATTGGTATCGCAACAAATGTTTAATGACCAATATGCCTTGTAATTAAGATTAGATTTAAAATCATTTTCTTGCATCCAATATAGACTCAAGCACCGATCATTACCGTTGAGATGTTTTAGTAAATCGGTATCGAATTTGATCACCAACTTTGATGAAATAAATTTGACCAGCCAATTCACTTACATCATATCTAAAAGTATTGAAACCTTTTTTTAGTTCTATATTTTCCTTAAGAACTTCCCGTCCCATAATATCAACTA
Source organism: uncultured Saprospiraceae bacterium (assembly GCA_964441245.1). Lineage (GTDB taxonomy): Bacteria > Bacteroidota > Bacteroidia > Chitinophagales > Saprospiraceae > JALZUU01. Next base: position 36,779 of record CAYTVR010000030.1, read on the forward strand.
ACTTGATCAGCATGTTTGTTTCTTCTTTTGATTCCACTTTAAGATTGATGTAATCATCTCCAACTGGATTGGGAAACACGATGATATTTTTAATAGTCGCCTCGCAATCAGAATTGACATTAATCATTTTAGAGTATTCATAACTCAGGTCATAATCAATCATTTTTAAACGATAGTAATTCTCCATACCAGCTTCTTTATCAGTGAAAAAATAATTGCTCCCTACAGGGCTACCAGATCCTTTGATTGTCTTAGCTACCTCAAATGTACGGCCGTCATTACTCCTTTCTAATTCATAATGGCTAAAATTTTCTTCACTACTAGAAGACCACGAAATGTTAATGTTACAACCTTCAGCTTTTCCATTAAATCGAGTCAATTCTACTGGAAGTGTAGTACACGGTTGAACAGTTACACTTGCTTCTCCATAAAAAGAAGTACATCCCACCACTCGTGCGCATCGACTATAGCAGGTAGCAGCATTAATTTCGGAAATGCTTAATGAGGTATCATCACTATCATTATCGGTAACAAATGACCAACTAGTTGTTCCAATCATAGGAGAAGCCCCACCATTAAAACCTCCAGCAGCAATAAAGTCATCATAAATTTCTCCTACGTTAAGAGAAAGTAATTCAGGCATTGATATTTCGCAATTACCGCTATTTGTAGATGATTTTATCCAAACATATTGAAGGGGTTGTTCAAAATATCCTGCAAGATCAATATTTTGAATATTACAACCATTTGCCCAAATGGAACCAGGGAAAAAAGGTTCAATTGGACAAGGAGGAGTTCCTTCTTGAGCGAAAAGCTGGTTTGGAAATGCCCCCATAACAAGTAAGAATAGAAAGAATGAAGTGTGTAGAACTTTGTTCATAGTAGAATGTTTTTTATTGAATAAATATTTAAAAGAGTCTGATATGTACAGACTTAATCATATAATTAGCAACGCTAATTATACATTGGATTTGGAATTGTTATTTGTAGATGATTGTGAGGTGTGTGGTAGTAAATACCAGGCATGAGGTGTTGGAGGGCAATATCATTTTGATATATCGGGTACAATATACGATTATTATTTCAATATATAAAATATTAAATAAATTAATATGAAAAATACTTTGTAGCATATCTAGCGAAATAATAAAGTTTAAGATGCTGCGATTAAGTACTTACTTTCCATTTTGCTTTTTTTACAAAAAAATAATCTTTTTTATCCGGGGCATAAAAGTCCCTCAAAAATTACGGATCTCAATTTTATTTTTAAAGTAATTTTCATTAGAATCGCAAAAGTATCTGTATATCAATTGTTTACATGTTTATATTTTATTTAATTATATTGGGGGAGAATGGTAATCTTTGAATAAATTAGTTGGAGCTAAACAGCCAGATCATATTATTGAGATAAAAAACACAGGCTCTATGCAGCGTTTTTATGATTTGATGGCTTTAGTAAGTGTAGGAAAGAAAAATAAGTTTTATAGGACATGTTAAATTCTGAGAACGTACGTTTATTATTAAAATGAAATTTACAAGATCAATTCAAAATCATAAATATGAAAAAATTAGGATTATTAAGTTTAATGTTTTTATTCGTTTTATCTGCCTGTCGAAAAGATAGCATAACGGAAACAACGTCTACCAGTATTCCTGGCCCAACCATTCTTGAAAAATTTGAACCCAAAGTAGAGAATGTAACCACCTCTGTTATAGGATTTATTGTTGATGAGAACGATCTGCCTGTAAGCGATGCTGTTGTTAAACTAGGAGATAATACTTTAAGTACTGATGAGTATGGACACTTCTTTTTAGATGAAGTCACGATAAATAGTCTTGGGGCAGTTGTCAATGTACAGAAGGACGGATTTTTCGACGGAAGTCGCCGATTTTTTCCAAAAGCGGACACTCAAAACCGTTTGAAAATTCAATTGTTAGAAAAAATTTTTGATCAATCATTTTCTGCTACTGATGGTGGTACAGTGACCTTGTCCAGTGGTGCTTCTATTGTTTTTGATGCCAATAGCATTAAAACCGCAAGTGGAGCAGCCTTTACAGGAACGGTTGAAGTTGCTGCAAAATGGATGGATCCTTCTGCTGTGGCAACATTGGATCAGATGCCTGGTAACTTGCAAGGAGTCAATGATCGTAGCCAAGAAGTCGCTTTAGCAACTTTCGGAATGATGGCGGTTGAGTTGCAAGATGAAAATGGTGCTGCTCTAAATATTGCAGATGATGCAACCGCACAATTGACCATGCCTGTTCCTACAAGTATGCTCGCAAATGCTCCTTCAGAAATCCCATTATGGTCTTATTATGAAGACTTCGGAATGTGGGTGGAAGAATCAAGTGCTACCTTACAAGAGGGGAAATATGTTGGTGATGTGAGTCATTTTTCTTTTTGGAATTGTGATGCTCCATTTCCATTAATTGAATTTACGATGACTTTAGTTGATGATGATGGAGTTCCTCTGACGAATGCATTAGTCACCATAACTGCAACAAATATTGGAGGCATAAGTAGTGGAGGATATTCTGGAGAAAATGGTTCCGTTGGTGGAAAAATTCCAGCGAATGAAGATTTAGTTTTAACGGTTTATGATTATTGTGAAAACGCATTATTGACTCAAAATGTTGGACCATTTGATATGGACGTGGATTTAGGACAGGTTTTGGTTACAGGTGGTGAAGTTAATAACACTACAATAGCTGGAGTTTTATTATGTGATGGGGCACCTGTCGGAAACGGAGTAGTGATCATCAACTTTGATGGTAAAACGCTTTATCATTATCCTACAGAAAGCACTTTTTCTTACTCTTTTACTACTTGTGAAAATACTACTGCAATTGAAGTTGTAGGTGTTGATCTAAATACACCTTCTCAAAGTGATCCGATCATTGCTTCTCCAGGCTCAACTACTAACTTAGGAAATATCCAAGCATGCGAATTGTCATTAACAGATTATCTAAAAGTCACAGTTGATGGTGAAGAGGCTATCTATTTTAGTCCTAGATTTACTCAAGCACCAATACAAGAGGAAAGTTATATTGAAGTATTTGACTCTCTCCAAGGGGGGGAATTATTTATGTTTTTGGGATTTAAGGGATTGATACCTGGAGATTACAGTGGAACAGGTAATAGCTTTCTTGAAGCATTTGTTGATGGTAGTAAAGGTTGGAATTTAAATATAAATGGAGATGGATTTGCTACGTTTAATGTTACTGAGGTTGGGGCTATTGGAGAAGAGGTTATTGGGGATTTCACCTTTGTCGCAGCATCTGGTGAAAATGTAAGCGGGGACTTCAATATAAAAAGAGAATAGTATCAAGATCTTAGTTAATTATCATAAAAGAAATGGAAAATAAATAAACAAATTTTTCTTGAAAATAGCTTGTTTGTTTTTCATTTCTTTTGTCATTCATAAAATTAATATTCTCTTTGTAAATTTGCTGTTTGAAAATAGATGGAGATCAAAGAATAAAAACTAAACGGCCTTTAAACAAAATAAAAAAGAAAGTTTGTTAACTGAAAAACAAATCATAAGTAATTGTCAAAAAGGAATCAAGTCTAGTCAATATGAACTAGTGCGGCGGTATTCCAAAATGTTGATGACCGTCTGTCGTCGATATGCTCCGGATGAGTCCATTGCTAAAGATATTTTACAAGAATCATTGATTAAAATATTTAAAAATATTGATAATTATAAACCTATAGGTTCTTTTGAAGGTTGGATGCGAAAAATCACGGTCCGTTGTGCCCTTCATTGGTTACGCAAAAGTTACTTGGAAAAAGAAACTCAAATGACGGATCTTAATGCTAATATTGGAATCGAACCAGATATTTGGAGTAAATTGAGAACAGAAGAAATCATTCAATTGATTCAAGAATTACCAGATGGATTTAGAACGGTTTTTAACCTTTATACCATTGAAGGTTTTAGCCATAAGGAAATAGGAAAGATGATCGGTATCACCGAAAGTGCCTCTCGATCTCAATTGTCGAGAGCAAGGAAATTATTGCAAAAGAAAATAAATTTGGACCTTTATAAACATAGATCAGCATGAAGTGGGATCAATTTAATCAACAAATAAAAGGAGACGTACAGAACCATAATTCAACAATTGATATTGATGAAATATGGAGCGCAATAGAGCCAGAGGTTGATATCATCAATGCTCAGAAAAAAAAGAAAAAAGGATTGTTCTTTTGGTTTGGGTTGTCGGGTCTATTACTGACTAGCTTGCTCGTATATGCCTTGTTTGGTCACACAATTGAGACTACAGATGATGTTTTGAAAAATAATAACCCAATAACAATAGAGGATTCGAAATTAGGAAAAAATACAATTGAGCCTGTGGTTCATGAAGAGGAATCAAAATTGCTTTTTGATGAAAATCAAAAAGAAGAAAAGCAGGTGTTAACTGAGAAAAAAACATCAAATTTTAGGACTGTAAAAACGGAGGAAAAAGAAAAAAACGTTGTCGGGGAAATTAAAAATAATACAACAAATGTCAGTTCTCCTAAAAATGACATAAGTCATAAAACGATTACAACTTTTACTTCTGTCAACGAACCAAGTGATAAGATTAGAGAGAACAAATCAGTTGAGATCTTTAATCCTAAAACGAATCCGAGTCTCATTAAATTGGAAGATAAAAACCTAATCCCGCAATGGGCAGAAATTCACTTGAATTCATTGTTTTCCAAACTTGATCCACCTTCATTAAATCTTCCAGATGTTTCTAATGAATTAGATTTATTGAAAAAATCACCAGCCTTAGATTTTAAAAGGCGGAGAAATCGAAACCGATCTTTTGGTGTTCATTTGATTGGAGGAGTGAGTTTAGCCAGAAAACAATTATCATCAAATGATTCAACTGCACTAACTCTATTACCTATTAGAAGAAATACGGAAACATCACTTGAAACCAGTCACTTTGGATTGATGGTCGATATGCAAACGAAATCAGGTTGGGGTTTTGCAACAGGAGTCGAACGGACCAAGATCAATGAACGATATGACTATGAAACCACAACGACAACAACTGAATTTATAGAAGGAGTTGAATTTCGACAGATCAAATTTAATGGAGATACACTGGATATCATCGGCACACTACCCGTGACAACAACCAAAACGGAGACCAAACAATTTTACAATAGTTATACGATGTACGATATACCTGTGATCATTTCCTTTTATCAAGAAGCCAATGACTGGTATCTTGGTGTACGAGCTGGACTTTATGTCAATGTAGCGATGACCGCAGCAGGAAGAATCGCTAATGATTTGAATTCGGATATTCTTATAAAAGATGTTGAACCAAAATTATTTAAATCAAGCGTTGGAGTAAGTTATTATTTGGGTATGTCTGTTCGGAAGCCTTTGTTTGATCAATTGGAATTGAGTATTTCTCCCTCTGTTCGTTTTTATCCAAAGGACTTTGCCTCAGCGGTGAATCCTATCGCTCAAAAATATGTTTTGTTCGGTGGACATATTGGTCTTGGATATCGGTTTTAAGCAATTTTTTTAACTAAAAAAGGCTGTTTTATAGATTAAGTAAATTATTAGTCAACCCAAAATATTTGGCTGTTAAGGACGACATTGATAATTTAAACTCAAACGGGATTAACCTTTTAGTCGACATGGCTACTTAAATAGCTAAAGTCCAGGTAAGCTTTGATACATTAAGTGTTCAAAGCTTATTTTTATGAAAAGTTCTTCGTTTAATGACTTTCGTCAAATCCTATTTTTATGTGTCTCTCTTCCTGCTAAATTAAGCTACTTAATTATTTTACAGTCCTATTCCTTCTTTAGGATCATGAAAACAATAACTAATAACAGTTTGAATTTTCTTTTTCCTTTACTCGTCGTTAATCCCGCTTTATGAGCGCATAGGGGTGAAGCTTAAAACTTTTTTAAAATTTAAAGCACTGACAATCATTT
>CAYTVR010000031.1:0-41442 GCA_964441245.1 uncultured Saprospiraceae bacterium
TGATCAATGGTGAAAAGTGGTTAGCCAATGGTCTTCAATGTGATTTGAAATATGTTGCATGCAAGAATTATAACCATGACATGATTTATGATTTGCCAGTCAAACCCTCTCCAAATCTTCCAAATTTGCGCTCTATTTATTTGTATCCTTCTCTATGTTTGTTTGAGGGGACGACAGTGAATGTTGGCCGAGGAACGAATAAGCAATTTCAGATTTATGGGCATCCGGATTTTAGAAATGGTAGTTATGAATATATGCCCAAATCTATGGCTGGAGCCAAATACCCAAAGTTTGAAAACAAGGTTTGTTATGGTTTTGACTATAGTCAAATGCCTTTGGAAATTGCGAGGAAAAGAGCGTTTGATTTGAATTATTTGATCGATTATTACCAAGCTTTTCCAGATAAAAACAAATTCTTTTTGGATAATAATTTCTTTGATAAACTTGCTGGAACTTCACAACTGCGGAAGCAGATTCAATCAGGAATGACTGTTCAGGATATTCGAGCAACTTGGGTAGATGGGGTAGAGGAGTTTAAGAAAAAAAGGGCTAAGTATTTGTTATACAAAAAAGAGGTTTTTAAAGATTAGTGTAACGACTCATATCTAGAAGTTGTTTGAAAATTCTCAATAATAAAAAATAAGTAGACAGTAAGTTTTATGAAAAATAACATATTTAAAAGCATTCTTTTGTTACTAGTTTTTATGAGCATATCTGCATTTTGTTATGCTCAACAGACTGAAAAAATAGTTTATCTTAGAAAATACAATATTAGTCTAGATATTGGAAATACAGAATTTGAGTATAATAAAAAAATTAAAGGAGTGACGGATCCAAAAACAGGAACCATGATTAATATGTATGGAAAGAAATCAGATTTTATAGAAAAATTTAAAAACGAAATTGGAACCCAAGGTTTGGATAGTTTTTATTTGGAATCTTTCAAAGCTTATCTTTTTAAATCAAAAGAGAAATTGGGAAAACCAAATCCACAATATTTTTACTTCGGAGAATTTATTCATAAGGATGATACTATTGTAGCCTTTGCTCGACAAAATCAAATTAATAAAGAGATGGAAAAGGAAATTTTAGCAATTATCAGTTCGGCAAGAGTTGGGGATGTGAAAGGGGATATCTACTATTTTAAAGATTTTGAATTTACAGGAGGAATTTATTTAAGATATTGTAAAACTTGTCCCAATAAATCAGATCTAAGAATGACAACCAATGGGAAACAATTTCCGATTGGGCATCACAGAGCTGTTTTAGAGGTAAAATATGATATTTCTGATCAAACCATTGATGATTATATCAAATCTCAAAGTGCTAAGAAGAAAATGGTCACTAAAGGAACTATTCCAACTCAGCACGATGGAGAGTGGAAGATCATTCAGACTCATAACATAGCAGATGCGAGTGAAATAGAATATGAATATATATTAAAAAAGTTAGATAAATTTTTCATTGCTAAATATACAAGCCCAAACATTATAGAAACTCGAAGACAAGAAATTGAAAAATATTTATCTACGTTTAGAATTAAATAATGAACAATTTATGTTTTATATGCTAGACGATTTTTACTGTTTTTCGAATTTTTAACTTGATAAAAAAAGGTCAGAAGAGATGAAATTCTTCTGACCTTTTTTTATAAAAAGATAAAATTAACTCTTTCGAGGTTTTCTATATTTATAATTGACGTGTAACTCTTTGATCGGCACATTCATATAAGCTGGTTCACCATTAGCTCTTACAACTAACCTTACATCTGAATATTCTTCTTTAGCTAAATCACTTACTGATCTAGCAGGCGATTTAGTATTGGTAATATCTCTCCAAGGTTTTCCCGGTTGTTTGGCACGGATAACGCCAATTACTTTTGCCTTCTTATCTTGATAACTGTCTTTGAATAATTGTTCAATAAATTTGAACGTCACATCTTTGGTATTTTTAAATTCATGCTTAGCCATAATAATCTTTTTTTGGAGTGTGTAAAAGGTTTTTTAAAAAATATATTTTACTTGTGCGTAAATCTAACAATAAAAATAAATACAAACAAGGCAAAAAGATTTAAATATTATTAGACGCTTTTAAAAGTATATACTTAAATAAACAATGAAGGGTATAATTTGTTTTGATGATGTGAAAGTTTAACAATAGGATTCCGTTCCTTTAATGTTTGGATGGCAAATTTTAATAAGTGTGCAATTTGTTGCAATATTGATAGTCAGGTAGTTATACTGCATTTACCTTTTTGTTTAGAGTCGTTTGTTGTTGAAATATAACAATAAAAGCACGGATAAGATTGGTTTCCCGGATTAATAGTCTAACTTTTTTAAAAAGAAAAAAAGAAAATTTAAAACCTAATACCAGTGTTAAATCCCCAAAAATATACTTCATCTCCATTTTTATACTTTTGATAACTTGCTCGAGTACCTAAAGCCCAATTTTTGATGACAAAAATTTCGAAATCTATGGCAAGTGAAAGACCATAATCTTGGGAGGTGTATTCCTTGGGAATTTCATTGATTAGTTCATCACTCAAATCTACAAATCCATACTTACTAGTGTAGCCACTAGCACCAAATCCAATTTTGAAAGAGGTATTTTGCTTTTGAATAGGAGCAAAGAAAAGGTGAGCATTTCCAGTCAAACGATTCATTGACTTTTTGAGTTCCTCTGTTTTTAGATTATTAGCTTGGGTCCAATTGCCATCCAATCCAATACTGAATCGATTGAACAACTGTCTATTGTATTCTAGATAACGGGTTTTTCCTTGAAAATCAACAGATTTAAAACCACTATTTCCAAAGCCAATTTTAAAACTATGCTTTGGATATTTTGCTTGCGCTTGTAGATGGTAGGAGCATAAAAAAATCAGTAAGATGATCGGGAGTGATGCTTTCATAATTGTTTGTTTTTTGTGGTCCAAAAATCTAAAAAGGAGATTTGATTTTTGGTTTTAGATGATTAGTTAAAAATAGTTTTTGTTGAAGAAAGAGTCAATGTTGATACCTTTCTTTAACGGGTTTTTAACGTCGAACTAAAATAATGAAAGACTATGTTAAGAAGATTAACTTTTAGAGATTTGACTTTTGTAAAAAGGTTTACATCTTGGATAAAATAAAATAGATGGACGTCCAGCATACATGACCTAGTGCTTGCGCGGGTAGTCTGCCTGACTAGGTCATGTTTTAAATTGTAAATATAAAAGTATGATATTTCATGAAAAAGAAAAAACATATAATGGTAGCGGCTTTGAGTTAATTGCTATGGCCATGTATGGTATAGTTGACTGTAGTTTCATTATCTGCCAAAAGTGAATGTAATTAGCTTGAACCTCAATTTTTTACTCGACTGCGAACTGTGAAATCAAGCAAAATCCTTTTTAAGGATCCCAAATTTTTGTCTTTAAAAAGATTTCATCTTTATCAATGTTGCTTTCTATTATTTCCTTTTCAACACCTTCTTTATTTCCAAAAGTAGAAGTTATATCTATTTTCGATAAGCATTTTTTAATGCAATATTAATTGTGCGATCTACTTCATCATAATTTTTCGCAGCAAGGACGCCAAGCCCAATTGATGACATCCTTATTCTATTATTGAGTACAAATGTCTTTTTTGACTATTTATATTTTTGTCCAAGAAGGATATTTTTTAGTAGAAAAGAACGGAGAAAATTAAGAGATCCGATAAACCAAAGGTCAATTCAGTTATAAAAAAAGTTAGTTGAGTTATACAAAAAGTCGATTCACAGAATTAAGTGAAATACTTCCTACAAGAAACCAATAATTTTGGTTCTAGAAATTATTAACAACTAAATCTAGAAATTAAAAACCATTATTTATGACTAAATTACAAATAGCTTTTAGTATTCTGCTTTTGACGATACTATCATTGGTCGGATGCGACTCTGAAGATGACATGCCGATTATAAATCCTGAACCAGAAATTCCTCTTATAGATACCTTGACCACTACCAATGGTATTCAATTCGTAAGAACTCCTGAAAAACATTTTGAAGATTTAGTTGACTGGCCTTTTGCCTATCAATATGTAGAGATAGAAGGCTTGCGACAGGCCTACGCAGAATCAGGACCAGCAGATGGTCCAGTGGTACTCTTATTACATGGACAACCTAGTTGGTCCTATTTATACAGAAAGATGATACCACCATTAGCCGATGCGGGATTTAGAGTGATTGCGATGGATCATCTAGGAATGGGGCGCTCTGACAAGCCTTTGGATATTGACGAAATTACATATCTCCGAAATAGCGACAGACTAGAACAATTCATCCAAATTTTGGGCTTACAGGAAATCAATTTATTTGTACAAGATTGGGGTAGTTTGATAGGTTTGCGAGTAGCTGGACTAAATCCTGATTGGTTTGCTTCGATAACTGTTGGCAATGGAAGATTGTTAGTCATTCCTGAAGGGGTAGAGCCTTTTCCCGACGTAGTAAATCCAAATGAAGTTGACCCTTCTCTGATTTCTAAATTCGACGCTATTCCAGCACAGCAATATTCATTTTATGCTGAAGATGGATGCACCCTTCTCATGGAAAATGATTCTGACTTTGGGGAATGGATGGAATATGCCATGAAAGCCCCAACCTTCACACCGTCTGAAGTAAATGAAGCTTTGACCTGGTATGATCTAAGTCCAGAAGAAGAAAAAGCTTACGATGCACCATATCCTAGTCGCGAATATTTGGCTGGACCGAGAAAGTTTCCATCCATGATAAATGAAATTCCTGGTCAAAATGATGAGGCTTGGGCAGGTCTTAGGTCTTATGTAAAACCATTTCTTACCATCTGGGGAGGTAACGATGCTGGCGGTGCAGGATCATGTGAAGCTCAACAGGAATTTACCGATAACGTACCTGGGGCAGTAGACAAACCGCACGTAAGACTTCCTGAAGCCAGCCATTTTTTACAAAGTGATCAAGGCCCAGAAATAGCAAGAAGATTGATTGAGTTTTACAATACAGACTGGCCAGATGCCACAATCGACGACGGCGAAGTGCAAATGTGCGAAGAAGATGATCCTGCACTACATCCAAGTAGATATTGTGAAATCCTTTTTGCAAAAGTTGTGAACGGTGAGTTGATTGCCGAAATATGGGGAACTCAAGCATTGGTGAACTGTCCAGCAGATTGTTGGGATGCTATAGATCTTGAAGACTTAGCTTTTGAAAATCAAGCACTTGCTGCTATTCCCAATGGACCACGAATTTGGCTTCCTGCAGAAAGTTCCATTGATTTTGTAGACGAAAATATCACCATATTTGGTGGACTTCCTATGAGACAATTGGGTAATCTTGTCCTCGATCAATCACAGATAATGGCAGGTACTGGAAATGAACCATATGTAGAATCTGAGGTAAGAAGAAATAATTCAATTTCTTATCCCGCAGGATCTGAAGTTTATGAACTCATGTCTCCTGATGGAAAAGTATATACTATGCAATCATTATCACAGATCGTTAATCCAGACTTAAAACCTGAAGATTTAACCAATTTGGCTAGCGTATTGGACTTGCCAGAAGGATGGTCTTATGAGGCACGAATGCTTACAGAAGAACTGGTACAAACGGCGGATGGCGAGACGATTGTACTCACAGACGATTTGCAGAATACATATCAAATTCGACCTTAAAAAAGAAAATTCCTTCTTCGACAAATCCTGTACGTACACATGTATGGATATTCATAAAGTGACCAAAGGAAGCGTTGAATTTCAATTTTGAATGTTGATACAGACAGGATTTATCAAAGAACATTAAATACCTATTATCATTTTATCAGGTGTCCTCTTTTTGAGAACACCTGATTTTTTAAATTGAAAGGAAAATATTTTTAACTTTAATTCTGTCTAATTTAATTCTACTCTTAGGATGCTGAGAATTATATTTTTTAGTCTGCGGATCTAATATTTTCGTCTAAAAGTATGATATATCTTCATAAATGTTCCTATTTTAGAATATGAAGCAGTTATTAAGAAAACTACCTTATCTATTTACGAGTTCCTTAAATTGGTTAAAAGGAAGGATGGTTAGTTTAGGAAAGTTATGGAAAAAGAGACCTTCTTTAGCGGTCAAAAGCATTGCTATAACTATTCAAGAATTAGCTACAGCATTCTTAAAATTAGGGACTTTATTTTTAGTAGGTGTAATAATATATTGGTTGTGGTCTTCGGTAGACAACCAAGGTTATGTAATCGAACCTTTTAGCGTACCTAAACATTTAGAAGAAAGTGGTTATGACGGTTCTGTTCTAGCAAGAAAGATACAAGACCAGATGCTACTTTTAAAAGAAGAAGCAGGTTCAATGAAGGAAGACTCTCTTGTATTTGCGGGCAATGATTCTCCAGATTTAAATCTTTCGGTTATGTCCCTTGGTTTATCGCTGAATTCCTTAACCTATCATTTGAAAAATTTATTGGGTAGAAAAAACTACTTTATCAAAGGAGATGTAACTTATCTTGATTCTATCTATGCACTTACGCTAAGAATGACAGATTTTGAACCTATTGAGCATCAAGTTTCTTTAGTGGATAAATCGCATGGAGAAGCTATCGAACAACTTTTTAGGCAAAGTGGAGAAAGTATTTTAATGAATACTGATCCTTATAGACTAGCAGTGGTTTGCTATAAAAAAGAAGATTATGACAAAGGACTAAAGGCTGTCAATAAGATTTTAGAAGATCGTCCCAATGAAGCGCATTGGGCTTATATGGCTTGGGGAAGCATTGCAGAAAAAAAAGGAGATCAAAAAGCTGCTCCTTCTAAGTTTAGAAAAGCAGTAGAAATAAAACCAGATTTTGAATTAGGTTGGTATCGTTTGGGCTGGGCATATAATGAACTTGATAAAAATGAAGAAGCAGAAGCTGCTTTATCTAAAGCCTTAGCATTAGCTCCAGATAAGGTAGGTTGGCATCTGCGTACTGCATGGTATTATCATAGAAAAGAGAATTATGAACAGGCGGATAGTATTTTTCAATATTTGGTAGACCATCATCCGACAGTTTACTACATCTGGTCTAATTGGGCAGATAGTAAATTAAGTCGAGAGGAAGTGGATGATGCTATAGCTCTCTTAGAAGAATCTCAAAAACATGTTGGACATAGTGCAGATGGTTTAATGACATTGGCTTTTACTAGTTATATGAAAAAAGATACGATTAAAGCGCTTGACTATATGGCAGAAGCATATGATCTATCCTCCACTAATCCTGCTATCGTTTCTAACTATATGCTAGCCTTATCTATGGCCAAAAACTTTAAAAGGATTTTAGAAATCAATGAAGCTACCAATTGGGATGAAATGCCTGAAAACAGTTACAAAAGATATGAAGCTAAAAGTCATATCGCAAATGCATACAATAATTTAGGCGAACACGATGAAGCCTTATCTTGTATTCGAACAGCGATTTCAGAAGTAGATTATTATGGTATGTTATATGTAACATTAGCTGAAACCCATGCTTACCAAGGTCAGGTAGACAGTTTTTATTATCATCTAGAGCATGCTTTTAAGATAGGTTATAAACCCAAATGGCTCCGCATTAGAAATGGTATTGATTTGACTACTTATCAAAAACCTATTAATCGGTTTATGAATGAACAACGATTTATTGATTTAATTGAGAAATATAGAAAAGAGCATCCTTTAAAGGGATAACATAGAAATTCAAAATTCCTTTTGGTATTAATAATAATTGACGATTTTTTAAATTATAACCCGCTATTACCTACCATAAGATGAAACAGATATTCTTCATGTTGACCATTTCAGTTCTCCTAACTTCTTGTGCAACTATTATGAATCAGTCACACAAGAAGATCACCTTTTATACGACAGAACCGAGTGATGTCATTATAAAAGATGATACCATCAAAACCTATAATAATGAAGTTACTTTATATATTAAGAGAAAAAACGAAGTCATTGAAATGATTGCTATTGCTGACAGTTTGGCCAAGAATTTTGAAATAGAGCCAAAGAACTCATTGATGTATTGGAGCAACATATTTTGTAATTTTGGAATGGGAATGCTTGTTGATAGAAAAAATCCTAAACGTTATTCCTATCCAAGAAGAATTTATATCAACTCAACAGATACATTAAACAGATTTTATAAGTATCATCAAGTTAAGAAGAAAGGAGAATTAGACTTGCATATTTCATTGCCTCATGTAAACTCATTTATGCTTAAGCCTGAGGATGAAAAAACTAAAATAAACACAGGATTTTGGGGTTTAACAATCGGACTTAACTACTATCATTCCAAAAATCAGTTCATCAATTTGGGTGTTTCTGGTGTATCAGATTTTTTTGTTCCTGTTCCTGCAGCAATTGACCTAAGTGGGGAGTACGAATTAATGAGTTCAAGATTTATCAGTGTATCCAATAATCATCATATCAATCGTTTTAGCTTTGGGTATGGACTTTCTTATGCAAGAAATAATTGGAACTTTAGATATTATGATAGATTTGACCCACCACCACCAACTAGAGATCCAATAAAAAGAAGTCATCAAGCATTTGGATTCGTATTTCCGACTTATTATCTGTTAGCTAAGCATTTTCATTTAGGTGTGGTGTATAGGCCTACATTTTTTAGACCAAACTTGACCAATAATTTTAGATATGAACATGTGATTAGTCTTGACTTCGCCTATAAAATAAGAATAAAGAAATAGATAAAATGGGGAATATTTGACTACTCAATATAATCGTAAATTAATTGTTATTAGCATGAGTAGTTAGAGGAGAAAAAAATAAGATCACTGCTTAGTACATCACCGTAATAGAGCCAGATTTTTCTATGATGCGACCATCAATCAATTCAATTTTAAAAAGATAAAGATAGACACCATTTTGAACCAATTTTCCTTTGTAGCGGCCATCCCAACCATCATTAAATGTATTGGCTCTTAAATTCCCTTCATACATAACGGCTCCCCATCGATTAAAGATGGTCACTGATGGAATATTCTTAATAGATTGTGCATAGGAGTAGACTTGGAAATGATCATTGACACCGTCTCCATTGGGAGAAAAAGCATTTGGAATATAAATTTGGAGGTCTTCCTTATCAACGATTATTTTTATGGAATCGGTAACCGTACAACCATCTTCACTTTGAGCGGTGATCACATAAGTCTTATTATCCACACCTGTGATTCTATTTTGAGTACAATCTGTGCACATTAAAAACTCATCGGCTGGTGTCCAAGTCACTGACGCTGGTGAACTTGAAGTAATAATGCGGACAAGATCAGATACTTCTCCAAATTTTAAATTGATATCCTGACCTACATTCATGGTGAATGGATTTCCTATGGTTAGTTCTGTAGATTGCTCCGCTACGCATTGAAACCGATCGACTACTTTGATATCATAGACTCCTGGGCTGAGTTCATCAAAAAATTTGTTGTTATTATTGGATGCTTCATTTTCAAAAAAATAGGTGCTAGGATTCGCTGCATTGACCACATTTTGAATTTCTATAGTACCAGAACTTTCACCAAGACAGCTTGGATTATTGATCGAAAGATCAAAGGAAATATCATTTTCGACGAAAGTCAAATCAAGCGTAACAATACTATCACAACCTTTGTTAGAGATAAAATTTCCAACGTAAGTTCCATCCGTTTCCAGTTCCTCATTTCCGTAAGGATAGACTAGACCTTGGCAAATAGAATCTGTCGCTTGGTAAAAAATAGGAAGTACCTCGATACGGATAATATCAGAAATAATTCGACATTTGGCATTAGAAAGACTGGACAAACTTCCTGCGGACATATACCGATAGTAATAATTGCCAGGCAGAAAATTGTTATGTAAATAAACTTGACCTGTTTCTCCAGAAATATCATTCCAGGTGAGACCTCCATCCGTACTACTTTGCCATTGAATGAAAAAATTATTCAAATCAATATCGGCTGTAAGTGCCGCTGGTTCATTGGCTTCTGCACAAAGAAAAATTTCTTGATCCGTGTTGACAAAAGCAGAAGGTCCACAGGCTCTAAAGGAAATATTATCTAAGGCTAGATCATTGCCAATACCACCGGGTGCATTGTTCCTTAAAGTTAGAGTGAGTTCCGTTTGTCCGGGTTCTGTTTGGAAGGTAAAGCCATAAGTATTCCAAGTATTATTTTGAGGAACATCTCCGCTGGTAAATTGAATTTCATTATTGAGGGAAAAAGAAACATTTGGTTTACCATGATTTGCTACGCCGGAAAGAATCAGATTGATAATGTCAGCAGAAAATTCATAAGTGGTATTCTCACAAAGTTCTGTTATGGTTTGTTGAAAAAATATACTTGGGGAAATACTGGCATTAACGACCATCATGTAGCCATTAGAATCATCACTATTGTCTTCCGTACGTAGCCAGGAAGCCCATAGAGGATTCCATGGATATATGGAATTGGTTATGGTATAAAAACCATCAGTAGGAGGAACATCAGTCGTGTAGGTAAAGCCAGGAGCAATGTTAGGATTAAAGCCTAAGACATTTGAAGTACCAGCACCAAAGTCGCCTGCTTCAAATATATTTTCACCTAAATTTCCATTGCAAAGCGTTTGGCTTTTTACAGTGGATATGATGGTGATCATAAAGATTGTATAAATGAAAATTACCCTCACTAGAATCATAGAGGGAAGATAAGAAATTTATGAGTCATCTAAAAATGAAGCTATAAAATATAACGTTTTTGTATTAGAACTGATACTTGATTTGTGCACTGAGCTCTGAACGACTTGGTCCATCGATCTCTGAAAATCCACTACTAAAAGTATCTTTATTTGACCAATAGGTTTGAGCATATCGAGCTTCTAAGGTAAGATTTCTGATGCCTTTGTATCGCAGATTAATATAGAATCGAGTTCCTTTATTGTAGTAAGCAGGAATGCCGTAAACATACAATAAATTATTCTCATAAGCATAGTATCGGATTTGAGAACCTCCTGTATCATAGATCGCAAATCGAGTGGTAAAATGAAGTGGGAAGGTCATTGGTTTGTAAATAATATCTTGGTACAAAACGATTCCTGATGATTTCTTATTGACACCGTCGTTGAATACTCCATATCCTATATTGCTTCGAAGCTCTAATGATTTTGAGACCTTATTAGAGAAAAATAAACGTGCTTGAGATAAGGAATATTTGACTAAAATATCTGTTTTACTGACTTCTGTTGAAATGGGTGCATTTAGTTCTTTTTGTTCTCGTCGCAATTCTAAGAATGCTTCGAATTTTCTTTTTTGGAAATAGATGATTCGAGTACGGAAGTCATTGCCTTTGGAGGGGGCATCTGCTGCTGAGCGAAGCCAAGGATGTTGATAAATATCAAAATAGGTTTTGATTTTCCAATGATTAGAAGGGCGTATTTCAAGTCCAAGATACAAACCGCTTTCATTTCTACCTCCAGATGATTCTTGAAAAGGATTAGAATCCAATGCTTGATAATCTTTTGCGAATTTTCGATACAGGATAGCTAAATCCATGTCTCGATCTAGACCGATTAATACTCCGTTTGTAGTCGCTATTTTTCCATTATCACTGATAGCTGTTTCACCAAAAAAATTGAAATTTTGATATAAAAAGGAATAATCAATACTCGTATTCAACAATTGATTACCGGAAAAATAAAACTGATTATATGGAAGAGGATTGCGCACTAGATCGCGATCTAATTTATTGTAAAGTCCATTTACCGCAACATGCCAAGTATCCGTTTTATATTTTACACTTCCACCAGTTACAAATTGTTTAATGGATGCTTCATCTTCTATTTCACCAAGTGTTCGATGTAAACCACTGCTTTGTAAGGAGGTAAAGAATAAAATGTCATTGTCTAAGTCAGTGGTATCGGTGGCACCCAAATTTGCATCACGTTTTCGATAAGAGACAAAAGTAGTCAACTCAATATGATCGGTCAAGCCCAAAGTTGCTGCGGCGCCTCGCATATAATTGAATTCGTTGACAGAAGTATAGGCTCTTACGGCTCGAGCTCCTCGTTTGATATCCATGACCTCGGCCCCTTTTCCATTACTAAAACCAGAAAACAAGATCAATCCTTGACCAAAGCTCGCATTAAAATCACCAATGACTAAGTCTTTGACTAATTTGCTTGCATTTTTTAAAGCAATATGTGCAGAGTAAAAATCAAAACCCTGTTGATTACTACCTTTAAAGAATTCTTCTCCCTCATCTTTCTCTGCGGTGAAACCGTAGGATAAGCGATTTTCGAAAGAATGTTTATACCGCATGTACAATTTATTCGGGTCACCTAAGAAAGAGGCAGGTGAACCATCAGCTTTGGTTTTGTAGCCTTTTTGAGTTTCTAAGACTCGTCGCCAACGAAGGTAAAGTTCATTTTTCCCAGAAGATAACATGGTCGGTATAGGAACATTGTAATCATCTAAACCTCCAGAAATTTGTAGAAAAGGTAAAATTCGTTGAATAGTATTTAGATCAAAACTAGTGATGGATTGCAATTCCTCTAAGGCGATAAGGTCTCCAAATTCTTTTCGGTATTGGAGCAAATCATTGACTTGGATGGCCGTTAATAAATTGAGATCTTCTAGTTCTTCTCGTCCAGCTAAATTCACGTTGAGCGGATGTTCTTGTAAATATTCAAGATGCTCGAATAGGGTATTGTAATCGAAGTCACCTTCCAGTCCAGAATTTAGGATAAAGTCTTCAATCAAGTCTGTGTTCTCATTATCAGACCTTTGGGAAAGGGGAATGGTATCCGTTTGCGCAGCCAAAAAATAAAATGGGCTAGCAAGAAGAGACAGTAACACAAAGCAAATCCACTTTTTAATCATTTGAGCATGCTTTTATAAAAACGCCTAAATGTAAACTGATTAAGCTTTTATGGGGAAGGAAATCAATCACTTTACAAACTGAAGAGAGCTACGCAAATATAAAATAATTTATAGTTGCTGGAGTACTTTTTGACACTAAGCATAGTTAGATGTATAATAATTTTACTCAGTTGAAATTTTCTTTACTATTTAAAATTGCACCTACGACTAAAATAAAACGCTAATCTGCCATTGCAATCTATTTAAAATCAAAAGAAAATTAAAGAGGGATTCGCTAGATTATATCCATCATATAGTTTTTCTTACTTATGTTTAATCCCTTAATAAATAAAATTTGTGTAAGCTGCGAAATCAGCTAATCCCACGTTCTTTTAGTAGATTTTTCTAAACTTAAGTACTCCAACTATTTACCTGATATACTAAAAAGCTTGACTTTAGGCATTCTTGTTGATTGTTATTAGTGAATGCTTGTTGTTCCCTGTGATATGTAGAAAAGCGTATTTATTTTAATGACTCTTGTCTTACTGATGGAATTGTAATTAAAGTTGATAAAGTTTTTGCATCCTCAGGAAGAATAGTAATTAGTAGCTAATGTCGAGCTAAGTTCCAATAACCAATCACAAAGAACCAATACACGAAATAACCAACCCAAAGAATCAAAAAGACAATTTTCTCGTAAATATTAATGTTAGGTCTGATATTAGACTTTATTCTACTTAATTGTTTTCTTAAAATTGATGATTTTGGAGCATTATTTTATTTTTGCCCTTTCAAAACAGACAAATGACTACAAATAATGTATAAAAACGATCGAATTTGGTGGCTATTATTATTGTTTCAATGGCCATTGATATTCATTTTTGCTCAAACAGATGCACATTATTGGACCAGTCAGTATGGTTCAAAAGGACTACTATTGAATGGAGCGGTCATTGCGTCAACAGACGATGAAACTGCCGTCTTCTACAATCCTGGAGCACTCGGTAGCAAAGACGAATTGGGATTATCTCTATCTTTTTTATCACCAACTTATGCGGTCCTAAAAACAGAAAATTATCTTGGGCAAGACAACGTCATTAAAGACGATGGTTTGCGATTTACACCTGGACTAGCAGCAGCAGGATTTACTCCCTTTAAAGGCAATCGAAATATACGAGCAGCCTTGACTTCTTTTACCAGATTTAGTTCCAATATTCGTTATCGAGGTCGAGAGGTGAATCGTTTTATGGATTCCGAAGATTTAATTTTCATTGGAAATTTTGAGTTTGAAAGACGATTGTCCGAACGATGGTTTGGCTTTGGAATGGCTTATCGAGTGAGTGATAATTTTTCTTTTGGCGCGACTCAGTTTTTAGTTTTTCATGGACAAAATTTTGCTTTTTCAAGTAAAAAGGAGGTCGTACATACTGACCATCCAGAACAAGTAGAAATGGGGTGGAGAAACAAGGTTAAATATTCTTTTTCTGCCAATGGAGGAATGGTGACCAAACTTGGATTATCTTATCGAAGGGGAGATACCAAAATAGGGGTGACCTTGACTACACCTACCTACAAATATTGGTGGGGAACGGCTTCCTATGAATTTGATGATCAAAAAATTTTTTCTCAAGATAGTATCACGCTTTCCTCCAATCTTGATGGAGCTCGTCTGAAGGATTATAAAACGCCTTTGTCTATTGGTTTAGGTTTGGAAATACCGATTGGTTTTCGAACGCGGGTATCACTTTCAGCAGAATATTTTGCGACTGTCGATGTATATACCATTCTTGAAGATGTGGATGATCCATTAAATGGTTTATCAGAACAAGTCAATGAAAAAGAGGTCTTGTTGAATACTGGAAACAGGAGAGTGATCAATGTAGCACTTGGATGGCAAACGCAAGTAAATGATAGAAGTAGTATCATTTGGGGATTTCGAACGGATTTTAATCAAAGACGTTTGGAGCAAGATTTACAAGCGCTTCAGTTTTTATCAACGACCCCCAATATTTATCACTTTTCTGTTGGGAATACTATTTTGATGTGGAATAGCAAATTTTCCTTTGGATTAGATTTTGGTTATGGTCGCAAAAGAGGGACCACGCAGCAAGTCAATTTTCAAGATGTAACGCCCGAAACTTTATTTAGTTTGACCAGACAAGGGAGTGTGACTTCAAAGTATTATTCCATTCTTTTTATTTTTGCTTATGATTTTTCCTACGCAAAAAAGCTCAATAAGAAGATATAATATTTAAATAAATATTATGCCTATTTAGGCATACAAAAGAAAACCTGGAGGACGATTTAATAACACGAATAATTAACAAGGTTTAAAAAACAGATTCTGTAATATTCAGAAAATTTCTCATTTTTACTAGGTGAAAACTGATATTTGAACCCTTGATTATGTGTAAGCATATACAATTCTTGTTTCGAGAGGTATATTTTTATTGTAAAAGCAAAAGAAGATCAATTATCTGCACCTGTCTTTATGCAGATCTGGTTGATAATTATATTAAATCTATATTAATTCTTTATTAAAATTTATGAAAGAATTGAGCATTTGAATTACTCAGTTAATACAATTATTATGAAAAAAGCTTGGATATTTATAGCCTTAATTAGCATTGTTTCTTGTAAAAAAGATGATCCTGTTTTTAACAACAATATCGATGATGTAGAATTTCAAACGAATGATATTCTCAATTTTTGGGCAGCGGTTGATTCTTATGAAACAGGGACTCCTGTCGGTTCACATTTTCAAGATAATTATATCAATAAAGGAAGTGATGTACTCAAAGAAACTTTCCAAAAGGAAGGTGTTATTGGCAATGATTTTAATGTTGTTTTTGGAGATTATAAAAATTTTTACAGTGCAATAAGGGAGTTAACAATATTAAGATCCACGGAAAAACGATCAGCAATTGTTGCCGCATTCGAACGATTACAAAGCTTATATCCAAAAGCATCTTTTACAGATGTATACTTTGCCATAGGTCGTTTCAATAATGGAGGAAGAAGAGTAGATTCTGGTGTTTATGTCGGTATGGAATTTTTTGCGAAAGCAGATGAAATACCTGTAGAGGAACTAACAGATTGGGAGCAAGACAATATACGAACGAGTGAAGGATTGGAAATGATTGTTTGTAGAGAAACAATCCATACACTTCAAAATTATGGTGACAAAAATTCTATTCTTGGAGCATCGATTTTTGAAGGAGCTGCTGACTTTCTTGCTGAGCTCATGACTGAGCAAAGAGTAGCTGTTGAACGTTATGAATTTGGTGATGCGAATACAGCGGATATCTGGACTAACTTTAAAATTGCGATTTCGAGTGAAGACCCTATCTCAGATTGGGTATATCAAGAAAGTCAAAATAATCCTTATGGCTATCCGCCCAACATGGGGTATTATATGGGCTATCAAATTGTAAAAGCTTTCTACGACAGTAAAACGGATAAAGCAGAAGCTATCGAAGCCATTTTAAATATTCAAGACTTTGATCGGTTTCTACAAGAAAGTGGATATCAAGGCTAATCAATACTTTGCTTAAAAACAAAACATTAGTCATCCCAAATTTTGAAATTAGTTTTTCAGCATTTTAGATCGACAAGTCCAATACCGAAAATGGGACATAGATCTTGCAGATTACACAAATTCCGCTGATTCCCCCTCGATCGAAGGGCGCATTAGCCGAGAAAATCTGCGCGATCAGAGTAATCTGCTAAATCAGGGTTCTAATATGACTTTTGAAGCTTAAAAATTTATTTCACCAACACTATTCGCTCTATTGTTTTTTTATTCGTATTCAAATCAGTCATTTCCAGTAAATAAACGCCACTTTCAAAAGAACTTAAATCTATGCGTTTGTTATTACTTGTAGCAAATAATTTCCTTCCCGTAATATCTGATAATTCAAATTCGAATCGCTCTAAATCTCCATACTCTATTTCTATGAACTGAGCAGTTGGATTGGGATAAATTCGGACTTTCTTTTGATCAGAATTGACTATGCTAGTGGTCGTCAAATCCATTCCATCACAATCTTCATCAATCTCATTATTTGGAATTTCTATAGCTGCTGGATTGATCATTGCATTTCCATCATCACAATCATCAGCGAGTACATATCCATCTTGATCCAAATCATCATCAAGTGTCAATGCATTACAATCATCATCGATTCCATTATAAGTAACTTCTAATTGATTGGGATTGATGTCAGGATTGTTGTCATCACAATCATCAGCGAGTACAAATCCATCCTCATCCAAATCATCATCAAGCGTCATTAGATCACAATCTTCATCGATGCCATTATATGGTATTTCTAATTGATTGGGATTGATTTCTGGATTATTGTCATCACAATCTTCGGTAACTGTAAATCCATCACCGTCGACATCTGGTTCTTCAAAAAAGATATTATTCATTACTCCATTTGAATAAGTATAATAGCTAGCGACCATACTCGAATCCAATCGCTGGGTACGAACCATATATAGATTTTCACCAAACAGTGGATTATTATCTATAAAGAAAGTATCTGTTACCAATTGTTCATTGATTTTTTCAAAATCGCCTTCTAGCTCATTCGTTCGATAAATGTTATAGCCTTGGATTTTTGGATCACCTGTTGGATTCCGCCAAGTTACTTCAACATTTAATTGATTCACAACAAGATGAACTTCATCGACTGGGGGAGTGACCATGAATTTTAGCGAAGGATCTCCAACCAAATTATGACTGACGGTATTGGGACTATTTGAAAAGCCATTCCAATTGGCAAATGAAATAACATCAGGATCCATCGCCTGCTTCCAGCAATATCCATAGGTTTGACCCGAATATAGATAATGTAAAGGTAAAGTAAACACACTCCAATTAGCCATAATGGTGGTCCCCTTAGAAGCACAAGCTGCATTTAAAAGGTTACTATTATTGGCCCAATTTCCAATATTACTTGCCGCCAAACTTACAAAAATAGCTTGCAAGGAATCATTCTTAAAATCAGAAGAAGCCACTCTTCCGTTGATCCATTGTCCACCTGGTGAACCAAAACCATTGATAGAAGCATAATGATAAGATTCAAAAGGTAAATGATCTAATACCACTTTATTTCCAACTTGTATGTACTTCTTATCCGATGGAGAGGTTCCATTGATCAGATTTAAAGCTTTATGCATGGATTGCGGAAATGCTGCAGTATTAGCATGTAAAAAATAATCGTTATCGGCCACGACCAGTCCTTTTCTATAATTGATGTTTTTTTGTAAATATCGAATATATAATTCCTCTCTTGATTCTTCAAAAATGGTCATGTTCTCAAAATGAATTCGTCCGATTGATAACTCCACTTTAGAAGGGACTCTGTTTTGATCAAACTTACCATCTCCAGGTTCATTGTGATGACGTTCATTTTGAGCAATACTTGTGGTAGCTGTTTCATCCGTCCAATTTCCATCTAAATCCGCATAATAAGTATCAGCCATCCAAGCACCTCTAGTTTCCCAATGCCCATCAGGTCCAATATTTGATCCACTAAAAGGAACAGGAACATCGCCCAAAATAAACACAGACCTCAAATCTTCATGGGTATTATATAATTGTGTAATTGAATTTTTAACACTAGTAATTGTTGTATCTGATTGGACAGTCAAGAGAGATACTTTCCAGCCATCACCAATTAAAGCCGTTTTGTATTCCTCCAGAGTAGGTTCAATATTTTGATATAATAAATCATCGATTAAGATTAAAATTCGACCTTTAAATTCATCATGATTTAATTCTATTCCACCTAAAGCAACTCCACGTGGATCATTGGAAAAATTTCCGGTTTGCGGTTCTTCTTTAAAAGCATAATGAAAAGGCGTTCCCTTTGTTATATTTGGCAAAACGAGCTGATAATGACTATCTACCGTACCGATAATGTCATTTTCATCAATGTTAAAATATTTAAAATTTCCAACTTGATTGGGATCACAATTTTCCTTTAAATTAAACGTGAATTCATTGGTAGTTTCATTGTATTCAAATGGCTCAAAATTACCTAAGCCATCGCAATACCAATTCTCAATGTAGTTTTGACTTTGAAGGGAATTTAGAAGTAAGTGGAATAACAAAGATAGGAGTACTTTTTTCTTTTGCATCTATATAGGGTTTTGGCTTGAAAATTATACAATCAGTTGGTCATGGCAAAGATTTGCCAGAAGCTGTCATTGAAAATAACAACTCTTTTTTGATAATAAATTTCATTAACGTGTTGCAAAAAAAAGGAAAATATAAAAATTAGGATTACCCTAATTTTAATGTAAATATAATAAAATATTATAATGTTTTGTCGCTATTTATCTTTCTCCGTGTTATATTGTTGCTAGAATAATTTGATCATTTTGAATTCGTCGACTTATAAAGTAATATTGTAGATCATTTTGTTTAATTAATTGAGATCCACCTATCTTCCACTCAGAGAAATAAGATTTATATTTGAACGTTTGCCTTTTAAAGGGGTATTACTTGCAGTATTGGAAATCCAAATTAAATTAGATAAATCATTCGCCTACCAATAAATAGGAACTGTAAATTATTAGGTGCTAGCACCTAATAGCTGATTTATTTAGAGGAAAAAAATCAAAAGAAGGTTACGATATAGGGGCGGGAGGCTAGAAAATTTACTGTTTGAGTGGAACGAGTTTCAATTTTCTAGGGTTTTGGTTACTTTTTGCCAATGAAAAGGTAACGTATTAGATAATTTAATTTAAAAAGGATCTCAGTTTTTTTTTGAAAAAAACTGGAAATTATACCATCAAGAAATATAAGCTAACAAAATAATTCAGCTCAAGCACCTAAGGGTAAAACCCAAAAAAAGCGTCATTATTATAAAGGAAACTAAAACGATAAAGTAACCAAATCACACAAATGAGTTTAAAACATAGCATTTCATTTCTATTTCTTTTTTTAGTTTATGGAGCTTCCGCTCAAATTAGAGGAAAAGTAACCGATTCTGATGGAGAAGCTTTGGCCTTTGCCAGTATCTATGTACAAGGAACCTCTCAAGGTACTACAACCAATGATGAAGGAGATTTCTTTTTTGAATTGGCTCCGGGAAATTATAAGATCGTATTTCAGTATGTTGGTTATCAACAAAAAGTGGAGTTGGTCGTCATTGAAGAAAAAGTGGTCGAACTCAATGTTGTTCTGCAAGGTGAAGCGGTCGATATCAAAACGGTTGTGGTAAGTGCCAATGCCGAAGACCCTGCTTATGCGGTTATTCGGAAGGCTATTGCTAAAAGGTCTTATTACAGAAATTTGGTCAATGCCTATAGTTGTGATGTGTATATCAAAGGGAATCAAAAATTCTTGGATGCTCCTGAAAAAATATTTGGACAAGAAATAGGGGATTTAGGAGGAAGCTTAGATTCCAATCGACAAGGGATTATTTACTTGGCAGAATCACAAGCAAAATTGTACAAAGAAAGACCAGATAAGGTTAAAGAGCACATGATTTCCACAAAAGTGAGTGGCAATGATAATGGCTTTGGGTTTAACAGGGCTTCGATGATGGACTTCAATTTTTATGACAGCCATATTGAATTGACAGATGAAGAACGGAAATTATTATCGCCTATTGCCAACACCGCCCTTCAATATTATCGGTACAAATTGATCGGTACTTTATTCGATAAAGGAGGGCGACTGATTAATAAAATTCAAGTGATTCCTAAAAGAAAAGAAGACCCCGTTTTTTCTGGATTCATTTATATTGTAGAAGATCTTTGGAATATTCAGAGTACAGAATTGATGATCACAGGAGCAGCGATTAAACAACCTGCTTTGGATACGATGGTTATTACTCAGGTGCATGTTCCCGTACAGGGAAAAGATGGTTGGATGGTATTGTCGCAGTCTTTAGATTTTAAATTTGGTGTTTTAGGATTTAAGGTGAAAGGTAATTTTACAGGGATTTTTTCGAATTATAATGTCCAGCCGAATTTTGCCCCTGACTTTTTCAGTAATGAGATATTTAAGGTAGAGGAGGGAGCCAATGAGAAAGAATTGTCTTACTGGGATACTATACGCCCCATTCCATTGACAGTAGAGGAATCTTCAGATTACATCAAAAAAGATAGTTTACAAGTAATCTGGAAGTCTAAAGAATTTTTGGATTCTATCGATCAAAAAAATAATAAATTTAAAGTATGGGATCTATTGTTAGGTTATGATTGGGATAACTCATACAAGAAAAAAGGATTCTCGATTGCTGCTCCGATTGGTCGAATTGGCTTCAATACGATTCAAGGAATGTATGGTGATTTAGATTTCACTTACCTTCAACGGGCTGACGACTATTATATGAAATGGTTTCGGATCAATCCAAAAATTCAATACGGATTTGCGGATAAAAAAATCAGAGGAGAGTTGAATTTTCTATATAATTTTAATCGAACAAAATTTACGCGAATTGAATTTTCTGGCGGTAGTATGGTCGCTCAATTCAATGGGAGTAATCCTATTGCCCCTTTTTTAAACACTTATACCAGCCTTTTTACGAAACGAAATTACATCCGTTTATATCAAAAAGAATTTGCAAAAATCAAGTTTCGACAAGAGCTGGTCAATGGGCTGCTTTTTAGGGGCTCATTAGGCTATGAAGATCGCAGTCGTTTAACACCTAATTCAGATTATAGTTTTTTCAAAAAAGATAGAGAGTACGCCAACAATATCCCGGCAGGATTGGAGTCGATTATTCGAGATCATCAATCTTTGAATTTAGAAATGAGTTTTCGTTTACGCTTTAAGCAAAAATATCTGACTTATCCTGGACGAAAATATATTGTTGGATCTGATTTGCCAGACCTTTGGATACATTATCGTAAGGGCATTTCAGCTTTGGGAGCCGATACTAATTTTGACCAAATATGGTTCAACTTTTGGGATGAGTTAAGTTTTGGAATCGTGGGGAAATCTGCCTTCAATATCGAAGCAGGTACTTTCTTGAATAAAAAAGCATTACCTTTTAATGACTTTCAACACTTCAATGGTAATCAGATCATTATTGCTGATCCACTTGATTACTTAAGTTCTTTTATGTTGCTACCTTATTACGATTCTAGCACATCAAGTGCTTGGGCGCAAGTACATTACAACCATCACTTTGAAGGATTTTTAATAGATAAAATTCCCCTTTTGCGTAAGCTAAAACTCAAAACAGTAGTAGGCGCTTCTTTCCTGTATACCAAAGAGAAAAAAGATTATTTGGAACTTAATTTTGGTTTAGACAATCTAGGTTTTGGTGCTTTTCGATTATTCCGTTTCGACATTGTGACGGCCTTTAGTCAAGGAAAACATTTGGATACTGGATTTATGATTGGGGTGACTTTGGATTAAATAGAGGAGTAGTATTATTAAAGCGTTTGAAATAAATAGAAGAGCAAAGAGCTAAAAATTTGTACCATAAATTAACTTTTTATTCTCTAAATTGTTGATTAATTTTTTATAGAGTTAAATGATTTCGTGTGGTATTTTGGTCAACCAAATTTATTTGGTTGTCAAAGCAAAGCTTTGAAAGCGTAAAAAATTCAACTTCATTATATATTTTGACCAAATGAAATCATAAAGAACTTTTTTTGTATTAAATGAACCAATGATGAAACTCTTTTTAAATCTTATCTTGATCATTCTCAACTATTCCTTATACGCCACAAATTATTACGTTTCCGCTACGGGGAATGATAATAATGATGGACTATCTTCGACCACTCCATTTCAGACGATACAAAAAGCAGCAGATCTAACAAGCGCTGGAGATGTTGTATATATCATGAATGGAACGTATACGAATACTTTTACATGGGAAGATTTGGTTTACATAAATAGGGGAGGAACTCAAGGGAATCCTATTACTTATACCAATTATGATGGGCACCAACCCAAACTTTCTTTTAATGGATGGCATGGAATCAAGATTGAAGGAGGAATTGGTTATATAGAGATAATAGGATTAGAAATTGAAGGAAATAATTCGAACATCAATCTTAATGACGCGCTCAATCAACCAGCAGGTTGCAATGATCCCTCAGGTTCTCCAGATGGTTTTTATAATGGTAACGGTATCGCTTCTGATGATCGTTTTAATGGACAAAATCATCACATCACCATCAGAGACTGTAAAGTTTATAATTGTGCCGGCGTTGGTATTTCTGCCATACACACAGATTATGTAACCATTGAAAATTGTGAGATATACAACAATGCTTGGTACTCAATTTACGGGACAAGCGGGATTAGTTTTTATCAATTATGGAATTTTGATAACTCTACAGGTTTTAGAAATATTATCAGAAATAATCTGGTCTATAACAATAAAATGTTAGTTCCTTGGATCGATGCTCCATGTGCCATTACTGATGGTAATGGAATCATTGTAGATGATGGACGAAATACTCAAAATGGATCCACCAACGGAATTTATAATGGAAGAACGCTGATCGAAAATAATATTGTCTATAATAATGGTGGTCGAGGTATTCATATATTTGAAAGTGATAAAGTAGATGTACTCAATAATACAGTCTATAATAATGGGGAAAGTATTGAAATTAGTGATGGAGAGATTACAGCCATTTTTGTTGATGATGTAAAAGTTTTCAATAATATCTTGTATGCGAGAAACGGAGAGCGGATCAATTCTACAAATGGTACTAATATCAGCTACGACTTTAATCTCAATTATAATTCTAACCTATACAGTCAAACTGGATCCAATAGCCTGCTTGGCCAAGCTCCTATGTTTAGTAATCTTAGTAATTTTGACTTTAGCTTAATGCCTAGTAGTCCTGCAATAAATTCTGGTAACTCAAATGCTGGTTGTTATGCAGAAACAGATATTTTAAACATAATGAGACCCATAGGTTCTGCTCCAGATATAGGGTCTTATGAGTATCTCCCTCCCTTAGCAGTAGAATATTTACAACCGCTAAGTGCAAAATATTCACCTGAAGGAATATCCTTAGAATGGTCAACTACACAAGAGATAGAGAACAGTTACTTTGATATCTTTCATGCATCAGATTTAGGAGACTTTCAAAAAATTGGTCATCACAAAGTAATTGAAGGGCAGGATAATATAAAACGGTATTACTTTTTGCATACCTCTCCAGCTGAAGGAAATAATAATTACTATATTCAACAGTTTGACCTAGATGGTTCTTCTTCGAATTCCAATATCGTTTCGATTTTCTTTGAAAGTTCCATCTCGATTTTTCCTAATCCTGCAACTGATCAAATCCAAATCGTTCATAATTTAGAAGAGGGATATTATCATCTGCTTACGACTTCTGGAAGCCTAGTCAAAAAAGGAAATATCAATGATCGGGAGCTAAATATTAGAGACCTTCCTAAGGGGATTTATTTTCTTCAAATCTACTCTAAACACCATACTATTTTGCTACGTGAAAAAATCGTTGTCAATGATAAACGATGATTTTGAATCACATAAATGTTTAGTGAGCAGCAGAGTTTTTTGATGTATAGAATGTTTTATTTATCATTTTTGAAAACTAGACCTGCTCGTCCAGCCCAAATCATCTTTTTTTGTTGCTAACCAAAGAACATGAATCCATTTATCGAGAGATCTGGACCATTGATGGCCATCGAGTATATCGATAAAGAAATAATAGAGTAGATTTAAATTCTTTCTCTCTTCATTTTATGCGTTTGGATCATCTTTTTGACCTAAAAATCATTAGACTTGAATTTTTAAAGCCTGCTTCATTACCTCCTTTTCTACAAATCAATTATCTTACCCTCCACAAAATCAATCAAGATGGTAGAAGAATTTAATTGGACAAGCTCAGATGGAATCGAAATATATGCGGTTAACTGGAAAGTAGAACAACCCAAAGCAGTTGTTGCTTTGATTCATGGACTAGGAGAACATTGTCATCGCTATGATCATTTGGCAGCATATTTTAATCAAAAAAAATATGCAGTTGTCAGTTATGATCGCAGAGGACATGGTCGATCAAAAGGAAAACGAGGGCATACCAAAAATTATGATTCTTTTCTCGATGAAGTCAAGACTTTACTCGTCGAAGCGAAAAAAGCATATCCTAATACGCCAACTTTTATTTATGCGCACAGCATGGGAGGCAACATTGGACTCAACTATGTGTTGAAATACCGACCCGATATTGTAGGAACCATCACTACTGGTGCTTGGATAAAATTAGCTTTGCCTACGCCCAAAATTTTAGTGTTTTTAAGCAAATTGATCCGGGCAATATATCCAGGTTTGACCTTTTCCAATAAATTGGATGGTAGTTTAATTACAAGTATTCCCGAAGAGGCGAGAAAATACGAACAAGACCCTTTGGTACATGCCAAAATTACTGCTGCTACTGCCGTAGAAATGTTAGCTGCAGCTAAACGATTGGAAGAATTTACTGGACCATTTCCAACACCTTTATTGATGATGCATGGAGAAAGTGATCCAATCGTTGATCCGGAGAGCAGTAGGGGATTTGTCAAACGAGCCACTGGAGATATTAGCCACAAAGAGTTCAAAGGACTTCATGAGGTACACTATGAAAATACTCAAATAAGAACGGCTCTTTTTGATACGGCTATTGCTTGGATGGACGAACGATTAGCAAAGATATCAGAATAATAAGTTTTGATTTTTTCAATCAATTTCTAAAATAAATAATCATGACAGCGAAAGAATTCATTTTAGCACTTCCAGAACAAGTAAAACCAGAAATGCTTGAAGGTGTAGATACGCTTTTTCATTTTGATATTTCAGGTGAGAACGGAGGTCAATTTACCGTCGAGGTAAAAGATAATTGTATCAATGCCACAGAAGGACTCACTGGTGAAGCTAAATGTGCCATCAAAGCTAAGGACACCAATTTAGTTGGAGTAGTCACTGGAAGTCTGAATCCTATGATGGCAGTCTTGACTGGAAAAATAAAAATCAGCAATCAAGCTGAGATGCTGAAGTATGCCAAAATGTTTGGAATGATGTAGATCAAATAGTTTAAATAAAACCTAATCTCTCCTTTTCGAAAAAAATCCTTCTCTGACAAATCCTATGCATCCTTGCGTACAGGATTTGTCAAAGAACCAAAAAACTTGCGAGTATCGTTCTCTGAAGAACGATGTTCGTTACCAACTAGTATAGCAGATTTTTATCTAAAATCAGTATCCAAAAACCTTAATTCAAGAACAAAGTTCCTATCCATAAGCTATCAGTCATATTTAGTATTTTTTGGTATGAAAATAGATTGTATTTATTTTTAATATCTTTGGACGAAAATAAATGAAATAGACTGCGAAAAAAAGTTGAATTTTGATAAAAAACGAGTAATTTTAATAAAACCGGTTCCTTCCTTTTTACGCATTAAATAAATAGAAACAACCGTTTTCTAAATGGAAACTACCGTTGCCTTAATTAAGTATATAGTGGTATAGTTATTGAAAAAACTATAATTCACACATACTATTCATTTTCGAGTTTACACCATTATTTCGCTGGAAAAATTGTAAGTCCCTAATGAGCAATTATTAAAAATTATATATGATTTTGCGAATCATATATGTAAAAAATTAGTATATAATACTAAGCGGAAAAATTTAGAAATGCCAAAAAAGTTTCCATTTTATAAACAACTCGATGCAATGGACTGTGGGTCCACTTGCCTTCGGATGATTGCGCGTTATTATGGTCGTTATTATTCCTTAGATTATTTAAGAGAATTGGCTCATGCGGATGTAGAGGGCGTTTCCTTGATGGGAATCAGCGATGCAGCTGAAGCTATTGGGATGCATACACTTGGTGTAAAAATTGATTTTGAGCGATTGACTCAGGATATCCCGCTTCCTTGTGTGGCACACTGGCGTCAAAATCACTTTATCGTTGTTTACAAAGTAAATGCAAAACATGTATGGATTGCAGATCCTGCTGCAGGTCGATTCAAATTAACCAAGCAGGAATTTTTGGAAGGGTGGGCCAGTGATCAGGAAGAAGGAGTACCTGTTGGAGTTTTACTATTGATAGAAACTACTCCGGACTTTTTCAATCGAGATGGTGAAAAAAATAATAAGGCAAGTTTAGGTTACCTATGGTCTTACGTTAAAAAATACAAAAGCTACTTATTCCAATTGTTTATTGGAATTTTACTAGGAAGTCTATTACAGTTGGCTTTCCCATTCATGATGCAATCTTTGGTCGATCATGGTATCACCAACCAAGATTTTAATTTTATTGTCATCATCCTGATTGCTCAGTTAATTCTTTTCTTTAGTCAGATTTCCGTAGAGTTTATTCGATCCTGGATTTTGTTACACATCGGTGTCCGAATCAATATTAGTTTGATTTCAGATTTTCTCATAAAAATGATGAAACTGCCGATTAAATTTTTTGACACCAGATTGACCGGAGATATTTTACAAAGAATTTATGACAACCAAAGAGTAGAAGATTTCCTTGCTTCCTCTTCGTTGATTACGATCTTTTCCATGATCAACTTTTTGATATTTGGATTTGTATTGTTGTATTATGACCAAACGATTTTTCTGATCTTTTTGGTCGCAACGGTCGCTTATTTAATTTGGGTGGTTTTATTTTTAAATAAAAGAAAAGAATACGATTATCGGCGCTTTGATCAGTTGGCTGAAAACCAAAGCAACTTGATTCAATTGATCAATGGTATTCAAGAAATCAAATTGCATAATGCAGAAAAAGAAAAACGTTGGGCATGGGAACGCATTCAAGCAAAATTATTTCGACTCAGTCTAAAGACCATGCAGCTAGATCAGTGGCAGCGATTTGGCGCCTCCTTGATCAATGAAACGAAAAATATCATTATCTCTTTTTATGCTGCTAAAGCAGTAATCGAAGGAAGAATGACCCTTGGTGGAATGTTAGCGGTTCAGTATATCATTGGACAATTGAATAGCCCGATCGAACAATTAGTGGTATTTATTCGGGCCGCTCAAGATGCTAAAATTAGTTTGGAACGAATGAATGAAATTCACGTCCGTGATAATGAAGAAGAGGTGGGACAAAATATAGGTGTCCTTCCGGAAAATGGAGATTTAACTTTGGAAAATGTAAGTTTCCAATATGGTGGTCCTCATTCTACTCAAGTTTTAAAGAATATTAATTTAAAGATCCCAAAAGGTCAAACCACCGCGATTGTCGGAACGAGTGGAAGTGGAAAAACAACCTTGTTAAAATTGCTGCTTAACTTTTATCAACCAACTCAAGGAAGTATCCGATTAGGAGAATTGAGTTTAGGCAATATTCAAAATCGCTTGTGGAGAGGGAAATGTGGAGTAGTGATGCAAAATGGTCATATTTTTTCTGAATCTATTGCCAAAAATATTGCATTAGGTGATGATAGAATTGATAAGAAGAGATTACTGGAAGCTGTAAAAGTAGCCAACATACAAACATACGTAGAAGCATTACCATTAAGCTATAATACAAAAATTGGTGAAGATGGAGTTGGCTTTAGTCAAGGACAAAGACAACGTTTGCTTATCGCTCGTGCAGTCTATAAAGATCCAGAATATATTTTCTTTGATGAAGCGACCAACGCTTTAGATGCCTATAATGAGTTGATCATCATGGAAAATTTAGAAGAATTTTTTCAAGATAAAACGGTCATCGTAGTAGCGCATAGATTGAGTACTGTAAAAAATGCAGACAATATCATTGTTTTAGAAAGAGGAGAAATAGTAGAACAAGGAACCCACGAAGAACTGACCGCTCAGCGTGGAGCTTATTTCTACTTAGTCAGAAATCAATTAGAATTAGGCGCTTAAATAACCAATAACCATTAATCATTTTTGTTAACCAATGGAAGAGTACGAGAAAATAGAACTCCGAAGTGAAGAAGTACAAGAAATTCTGGGAACGCCTCCAGGATCGATTGTGCGATGGGGCACGACAGTGGCCTTTCTTTCGGTAATCTTGATGGGATTTGTCAGCTACTGGATCAAGTATCCAGACAAAGTTCCTGCGCCTATTACGATAACGACTTCAAGTCCTCCATTCAATTTAATTGCCACCACTAACGGATATATTGCTCAACTAAAAGTGGGACATAAAGAAATGGTAGAACAAGGACAAATTTTAGTGGTTACTAAGAGTACGGCTGATTACGAAGACATTCTTTTGTTAGATTCTATGATATATGGTTTACAATATTATGATGAGGAAGAACTACTTGATTTTACCCCACCAGTCGTTTTAGAATTGGGAGATATTCAAACGGATTATTCTGCTTTTACGCAAAATTTTGAAGATTGGAAATATGTCAGAACCAATGGTTTTGAAGGCAGAAGTACCGGACAATTGCATCAACAAATTAGAAATTTGAGAAACGGAATTCAAAACGATAAAGACAAAGTCACCAACACGAAGAAGGAATTAGAAATAGTGGAAAATAAATTCATCAGATTTCGACAAGGTTATATTGATGGTGCGATTTCAAGATCCCAATTAGAAAATGTCAAACAAGATGTGTTTAATCTCAAGCGGCGATTAAAAGAAATTGCGACGAATATTATTGATAAAGAAACCAATATTTCGATTACTCAAAATAGGATTACAGAGATTGAACAAGGTTTGAGTAAAAGCACCAATGATAGCCGGACAAAATTACGAGAATCGATCAATTTGTTACATACAGAAATCGAAGATTGGAAACAAAAATATTTATTGACGACACCAATTAGTGGCGTCACCTCATTTCACACTTACTCGAAGGAACAACAATTTGTTCAAGCTGGAGAAACGGTCATGTCAATCATTCCTATTGGTGGAGATAGTATTGTCGGGACCATTTTTATGCCAGCGAAGGGCTCGGGTAAGGTGAAATCAGGCTTGGATGTAATTCTTAAAATGGACGGCTATCCCTACGAGGAATATGGAAGTGTTCGAGGTAAAGTGGCTGATGTTTCTGAACTACCCAAAGACAATAGGTATCGAGTCATAATCGCTTTTCCAAATGGGTTGATGACCAGCCATAAAAAAAGATTACCTTTCAGTCAAGAGATGAAAGGTTCCGCAGAAATCATCACAGAAAAGAAACGACTCATTACCAAAATATTCGAAGAATTAATTGGTCGTTTCGAAAATTTCAATTAAGGATGCCTTGATTCTAAAAGATCTTCAGGTTGAAATGTTTTCCCCAAAAAGCCAAATTTTTTTATTAAAAGAATTTGGCTTTTTTAATTTACCTTTAAGACCAAAATCACAATAGAACGAAAATTATTCTTCTAAAGAACCATGTCCGTTTCCAATAACCAAGCGCAATCCATGAAAATTTACCCAGCAATTCTATTCCGTAGTGGCAGCCTTTCTACCGATCTATTGCAATCGCTAAGCTGGGAAAATAATCATCGTCTCGAAAACATTTTAACCCGCCAACAAGCAATCAAGACCTCCCGAAATCTGATACTCGAAGAGTTGTCTAAAATTCAAGAGAATACGACCAATTATCAAATCAAAGTTCATCTGTCTAATCTTTATCGAGACCTTTACAATCAACGGAGTATTTCCATTGCAAAAGTGAAACAAAAGTTACCAGATTTTGATCAAAAAGACTGGCTCTTAGAACAATTGATACGCTTGGAAAAAGAAGTTCAGGATTTAGCATTCATGCAAGAAAAATTTGAAACAGAATATTCTGATCATTTAAGTTCTATACTCGCAGATTTACAACAACTAGCGGCAGAAGAAAATTTACAGAAAGGACTATTGATGTCCAGCCATTCCTTTCACAGTCGTCTACAATCTTTGGTCCAAAAAGAGGTGACT
Source organism: uncultured Saprospiraceae bacterium (assembly GCA_964441245.1). Lineage (GTDB taxonomy): Bacteria > Bacteroidota > Bacteroidia > Chitinophagales > Saprospiraceae > JALZUU01. The sequence goes on from CAYTVR010000031.1 coordinate 30,656, forward strand.
TCCTTTCGGAAAAAAGAGATGCAAACAGTTCGACGGCTTTGGCAATACCTCACAAGGATAGCTTTGAAAACCTCTCCGTTTAGCACTTTTACACTGTTGTCTTGGATGAAATTGGAAGATAAAAAAGAAGGCGAAAAGGCTTCTCAATTATCACATAGTCGTTTATTGATCAATAATTTTGTCTTTGCTTATCTGCAAGAATTGTTAGAAGATTATCCACCCTTTTACCGAAAGCTTCACCTTGATTTGAATAATAGCATTCAGGTCTCTGAAGTATATGAATTCATACTCAATAGTCGAAATATTGAATCCATCCAACATTTAGATAAGGATGAAATTGTTGACCTTGTTTATGATTGGATTCAAGGGCAATCGGAGCAGTTGAAGATGGAAGATTTGATCGCTTATTTGAAAGAAGGAATCGATGCAGATCAAGAAGATTTAGAGGAGTTTGTTATGGAATTGATTGAGGTTGGATTCTTAGAATGGCGGTGGAACATATCTGGAATGGATACGAACTGGGATAAAAAGCTGAGCGACAAATTAGCTGGGTTTATAGAGGATGATTTTTTAAATAGCCTTCGTGAATTACTTATTTCCTTACGGAAAAATATTAATGAATATAATGCGGCTGACTTAGTAAAACGTAAATATTTACAACAAACCTCATGTAAAGAATTTCAAATTTTTTGGGATAATTATCAATCCGAATTAAGATCTCCTGAATCGGAAGAACATGCTGTTTTTCGTCGTTTGAAAGGATCCGAGTTTATCTTTAAACCAGAAAATATTTTTTACGAAGATGTACAAAAGGAAAGTGATTTTAAAATCCAAAAGACTGATCTCCAACCTCTTGTTGAACAACTCAATCAACTACTTTTCTTTTTAAAATCTTTGAAAGAAGATGTAAAAGAATATGCCATAATTGAGTTTTTTAAGCGACATTATTCGTTGGATGCGACACCTGATTTTTTGTCATTTTATCATCATTTTAATATGGCGAGCGGTGCTTTAAATACCGAAGTTTATCGAGTGAAAATTGATGAGCTAAGAACAAAATGGAAAACGGAATTAAAGAAAAGACTTCAATTGGATCAATCCGTTGTTAATTTGAGTTTAGATAGTATTCAGTTGATATACAGGGAGTTAGGAGGAGAGGTTTTAGCTGAGAAAATGAATGATTCAACAGGTGCGCTAATTCAGCCCTTTCTTAAAAAAGACGGGTTACACTTTTTTGTAGATGCTTGTTTTACAGGTTTTGGGAAAATGTTTGGTCGATTTTTACATTTGTTTCCGAAAGAAGAAACAATACAATTACAAGATGAAATTCAGAATTTAGAAGGAGAGGAACTTTGGATAGAAAATACAGATGCTTCTTATTTTAATGCCAATTTACATCCTCCTTTTTTAAAACATGAAATCAATAGTCCCGGAAGTCAAAACCAATTAAGTCCTGCCCAACAAATTCCGATTCGAGCATTGTCACTGAGGTATGATGAAAAAGAAAATGCCGTTGAATTATTTCATTCCCTAACTGGAAAAAAGGTCGTTGTTTTTGACTACGGATTTGAAGCATTGGATAACCGATCACCTTTATATAGAATGCTGAACCTTTTTTCAAAAGAACAAGCTACTCACCTCAAATTAAATGAACTCATCAATGAATTGTATCCAACAAAAGAATTTGGATTAATTCAACATCCTAGAATTGTATTAGAGGGAAATTGTGTTTTACAACGACAAAAATGGTATTTCCCATTATCACTATTACCGCAACAAAAGCCTGGAGAATCCGCAGCTAGTTATTTTTTGAGTGCGCATCAATGGCGGATAGATTATGATTTGCCACATCATATTTTTTATGCGATCAACCCAACTGATATTGACACGAGCAGTGTAGAAAAAGAACATTTGCAAAAACTAAAAAAAGATGATTACAAACCCCAATTTCTCAATTTTAATGACCCAATTGCAATTCAAATATTTAGTAAAAATCTAAATAGAGTTCCCCTGTTTTTAAAAATTGAAGAAGCACTACCTACGTCCGAACATTTTCTAAAATCTAAAAACAAATCCTACGTCAGCGAATTCATCATGCAATGGAATCATTAAATAGAGGAGTGTAATAAATACTGAGTTCCTATAATCCAAATCCTCACAGAACGATAAACATTAACCATGGCCACCAATGGTCAAAAGCAAAAAAACTAAATGCTCTCATCGTGTGGCATCCATTTTTTTACCTTCCATAGATTTATTTTTACAGATCTATAATTTTTTGATAAAACCTGTGAATTTTGTTTCTTCGCAAATCACCCATTAAAAACAATTCAATGAAATCTTCAGTAAAAGTCGCCATTATTCAAGAAAATCCAACTCAAGGAAACCTGACTCAATGTTTAGAAAAAACAGTAGAGTGGATTGAAGCAGCAGTGGCCGAAGGAGCAGAGCTAATCGTTTTTGGAGAGACTTGGTTGACTGGTTATCCAGCATGGATTGATCATTGTTCGGACGTCAGTTTATGGGATCATTCACCGACCAAAAAAGTCTTTAGTCAAATGCATCAGAATGGGGTAGAAGTACCTGGAAAAGAAACAGTCATTCTTGCAGCATTAGCGAAACAACATCAAGTGGTATTAGTCATCGGAGTCAATGAAATCGTTCGTGGAGGACCAGGAAGTGGAACCATTTATAATGGGATGCTGATTTTTGACGAACAAGGAAATTTGGCGAATCATCATCGTAAATTGATGCCAACATTCACCGAAAGGTTAGTCTATGGAACCGGAGATGCGCATGGTTTAAAATCAGTAGAGACTTCTTTTGGAAAAATTGGTGGATTAATTTGTTGGGAACATTGGATGCCGCATACTCGACAAGCCATGCATGAAACAGGAGAAACCATTCACATCGCCTTATGGCCCAATGTGCATGAAATGTTACAAATCGCTAGTCGAAGCTATGCTTTCGAAGGACGTGTTTTTGTGATCGCTGTTGGACAAATTTATCGAGTAAAAGACTTACCTAAAGAACTACAAAAAGCGGAACATGTTGGAGATGATCCTGAAAAAATGTTGCTCAACGGTGGAAGTTCTATTATTGGTCCCGATGGAAAATATTTGTTGGAACCGCAATATGAAAAAGAAGACATGATCCTTTTTGATATTCCAAATTTGGATCGAGTATGGGAAGAGCGAATGAACTTAGATACTACAGGTCATTATAATCGACGAGATGTTTTTGATTTTAAGGTAGATAAAAAACGAATCTAATTTCCTTAGGAATATGCAATTAATAAGTTGTAACAAAGGTGAGAATTTGTTTTTTCTTTAATGTTTTTATTTGGCTAAAAGTCTTAAGGCTTCTTTTTTACTTAAGTTGGCTAGCTCAGTTTCGTTCACAAAATTGATCACCCATTTAGGATCAGTTCGACTATATTCTCTTAAAATCCATCCAATGGCTTTGTTGATAAAAAACTCTTTGGAACCAAGTAAGGATCGAATCGTCGAACTCAACAATTTAGTATCCATTTCTTTTTTGTATTTAAGTTGAAAAAGTAATGCTGATCTTTGCAGCCAAATATTATTGGAGGTGATCCACTTATTGGTATAAGGAATTATTTGATCAGGAAATTGTTTAAAATAAACACTCATTAATTTTATAGCAACAAAATCTACTGTATCCCACCACGATTGATGTTCGACCATAAATTCAAACAATTCAATATCCTCTTTTTCGATTTGTTTGATGTATTTGAATGATAGATCCAATGCAAAATGATGATAATCTCTTTGCGGTTTTGACCAAAATATTTTGACTAGTGGGCTTAGTTCTGATTTAGGTGGTAGGAATTTTTTGATCAAAAAAGGACGCTGAATGGCTCTCCTTGTTGGCGTTTTCATCCCATAAAATTCGAATAGATTTCTCATATAAGCTTTTTGCTGCTGAGCGATTTCCTCATTTGAGTTTCTTTCAAATTCAATGGTCAAGGTCTGAATATAATCCTCCATGATTAGTTGAGATTTAAATGATAGCTAACAGTTTGTTTAGCTGAGCTATTTGATAAGTCGGTTGAATATCTTTGGCGTTTATTAGACCTTTGGGATTGTACCAACAAGTATCGATTCCGTAATTTTGACCTCCAGTAATATCTGAACTTAGGCTATCTCCAATCATCAAAACCTCTTTTTTTTCAGGATGGTCGATTTGCTGAAAAGCAAAATCAAAAAAGCCAGTATGTGGTTTGGAAATACCAATTTCATCGGAGATGACAACAGTTTTAAAGTAAGGATAAAGTTGAGCATCTCTTAATCTTGGTCGCTGAACTTCCTTTAATCCATTGGTGACTGCGACGAGTTGATGCGTTTTGACCACCTGATCCAATAGCGTATAAGCACCATTCAACATATAGTGAAAACTGCCGAGGTGTTCTAAATAAATGAGTCCCATTTTTTTCCCATCTCCTTCCATTTTTATTTCCTTAAGGAAAATAGCAAAACGTTCTTCTCTAATTTGTTGAGCTGTAAATTCTTTTTTTTCAAAGGCCAACCAACACCTTTTATTGATTTGGTAATACTGTTGAATGTACTGCGCTTCGTAAGGAATATTAAAATCTACAAACGTTTTTTGCAAGGCCATTTTAGCAGATTGATCAAAATCCATCAAGGTATTGTCGAGATCAAAAAACAACCATTTATATTTCATGTGATTTGCTGTTGATGATTTTATATTTTGAGAATGTTTTGTACTTCTTTTTGTAATTGAGGAACGACCTGATCTTCAAACCAAGGATTTCGTTTGAGCCATCTGGCATTGAGAGGTGATGGGTGAACAATTGGAAAATATTTGGGAAGGTATTCTTCAAAAGCACCGACTGTTTCCGTTAAGTTTTTTTTCATCAATTTTCCGAGGTAATATTTTTGTGCATAACTACCCACAAGTAAAATCATTTTGACTTGTGGTAATAATTCCATCAAAGGTGAATGCCATTGCGGCGCGCATTCTTTGCGAGGAGGAAGGTCACCAGATTTTCCTTTGCCAGGATAACAGAAGCCCATCGGAATGACCGCTATTTTTTTAGTATCATAAAAAACATCCTCTTCAAGGCCCATCCATGCTCGAAGCCGTTTTCCACTAGCATCGGCCCAAGGTACGCCACTGGCATGGACCTTTGTACCCGGAGCCTGACCGATAATAATGATTTGACTTTCAGCTGCAGCAGTGACTACTGGATTGACTCCGTGTTCCAAAAAGGGTTGACAGATGGTGCAAGATTTTATCTCTTTAAGCAAAAGAGGAAGTCTATGTTTCATGAAATCCCAAAATAGCCTTTTCTTTATTTTTACCCAAGAGATGGAACATGATTTGATCAGACAATCCTGAAATCAATACGTTTTAAAAATTGGTTCTTCGTCAAATCGGCTGTGTATAGACATTCAAAATTGAAATTCAGCTATCGGAATCCTTTATTCGCTTTTTCATCTCACTTTATGAATGTCCATACCTGTGTACGTACAGGATTTGTCGAAGAAGGTAAAACTTTTACTCTCTTTAATGATCAAAGACTGATTGAATAGATTTAGATGTTTTTAATTGACAATAGGTCATACAGATGCCAAAAAATAGTGCTATATCAAGCTTTGATCCTAATTAATTTGTATTTTTATTATTTGATTAAGCACGCTTAATTTGAAGAGATTTTTGTTTTAAACAATAAAGCTTATGAAATTATTAAATCTTTCCAAGTCCTTTTTTTTCTTACTGCTTTTCCCTTTTCTGAGTACGATAAATGCTCAAGAATTAAATAGGTTTGATATTCCTTTCACAGTGAATGATGAAGTTTTATTAAATCCGCTAGTTGGAGGTCTTAATGATCCTCAATTTTCTGAGGTCGATTTAAATAATGATGGAACGATGGACTTGATGATCTTTGATCGCATAGGAGATGTCGTATTGACTTACATTAATGGAGGTACGCCGAATAAGGTAGACTATACTTTCGCACCGGAATATACGGCACAATTTCCAAGATTACAGGATTGGGTTTTATTACGAGATTATAATGGCGATGGCATCATGGATATTTTTGGGGCTGCTACGATTCCCGGAATTGCTGGAGTAGAAGTGCATCGTGGATTTTATCAAAATGGTAAAATTGCTTTTGAACAACTGTATTTTATTGAAACGGTGGTTAATGTTTTGGCTGTTGAATTAGCTGGTGGCGGTTATACAAATTTGTATGTCAGTGCCCAAGATATTCCTGCAATTGATGATATTGATGGAGATGGAGATTTGGATATTGTTACTTTCGGATCAAGTGGTGGTTACATCAATTTATTCGATAACCAATCGATTGAAATGGGCTATGGAAAAGATAGTTTAAAATATGAATTGAAAACAAATTGCTTTGGAGGAGTGTACGAAAGCGGTGTTGAAGCTTGCTTATGTTTACCAGAAACAATGGGGGCTTGTTGTGATGGATTTGTGGATGCTACTGCAGATACTCGTCATGCAGGATCTACTTTATTGACCTTTGATGCAGATGGTGATAATGATAAAGAATTAGTGCTCGGTGATATTTCTTTTAGTAGCCTGATTTATTTAGTCAATGGTGGTGATAATGATATGGCTTTTTATAATGAACAGGATTGCGAGTATCCGGCTTATGACGCTTCAGCGGTGATTACCTCATTTCCGGCGTCCTTTTATTTAGATGTTGACAATGATGGGAATAAAGATTTGTTGGGTAGCCCTAATGCTCCTGCCAACTCGGAGGACGTAAAGAATGTTTGGTACTATAAAAATATTCAAGATAATACTAATCCTGTTTTTGACTTTCAACAAAATGATCTTTTCACGGAGGATATGGTTGATATGGGAACTGGAGCCAATCCAACTTTTGTAGATTATAATCAAGATGGACTTTTAGATATAGTCGTGGGGAATCATAGTTTTTATAAGCCGCTTGGAGAACAAGATCCGCGATTATTATTATATGAAAATATAGGAACGGCTGATGCTCCTCACTTTGAATTGATTGATGAGGATTATTTGAATTTAACGGATTTCGCAGGATCTACAGCCTCCTTATCTCCGACCTTTGGTGATTTAGATAATGATGGTGATCTTGATTTATTAATAGGTGAAGCAGCTGGTAAATTATTATATTATAAAAATGTTGCTGGTCCAGGTAATCCGTTTGATTTTCCACAGATAGAGCTTTCCTACATGGGGATCGATGTCGGGCAAGTGAGTGTGCCACAGATTGTAGATATCAATAGAGATGGTAAACCAGATTTAGTGATTGGTGAGCGGAATGGGAACCTCAATTTTTTTGAAAATATCGGAACTCCGACAGAACCGATGTTTCATTCAGAAGAAGACGAAGCGCCAAACAATCCTTTTTTCGGAGAAGTAGATACTCGAGATCCTAATTTTGTAACCGGATATTCTTCTCCAGTCTTTTTAGATTTTGGTGGTGCTTTTATGTTGTTTTGTGGATCTGAATCAGGTCATGTGCGACAGTATACGAATATTGATGACAATTTGGATGGTGCCTTTACAAAAGTGACGGATTCGTATGGTGACCACCTTCGAGAAGGAGAACGGACACATCTTACTTTTGCAGACATAGATAATAATTTATCAATGGATTTTATCATTGGTAATTATCGAGGTGGCTTAGGTGCCTTTGAATCTGATATGTCTATTTTGGGAGGACCCGTATCGACCCAATATATCAATGCCAAATTGCGTATTGATCTTTTTCCTAATCCAGCATCGGATCAACTTTATGTTGATATCAATAACTTAGGGAATCAAGAAGCGTCAATTCAAATTTACAATACCATCGGTAAGCGTATTCTTCAAAAGAGTACCTATGATTCAAGAACAGCTATTGCGCTTCCAAATTTATCCGCAGGAATTTATTTGTGTGAAGTAAGAGTAGGACAAGATTCGAAGGTAGAAAAATTTATAGTGAAATAGCTCGACTTTTGCGATGGTTTGATTACTGGTTACTTTTTTTGGTTCTCTTTAATACTTAGGCTTTACTGCGTATTAAAGGGAACCAAAAAACAATCGCTAATAACAAACAACTAAAATGGCCAAAATCGACAATCGTACTTTGTAAAATGAATTTTACCTTTAAGATTCAAGCCATGATTATTTCAAATCTTCTTTTAGCAATCCATACCAATATTCATCGTACCAATTCCCGTTTTCAAAATAACTTTTACGAAAGTGTCCTTCCTTTTTAAAGCCCAAACGTTCGACAAGATTATTGGATGGCGTATTTCTGATATCTGTTACCGCAATGATTTTATGCGCCTTATAGTTTTTAAATAATTCATGGATGAGGGTCGTCATCGTTTCACTTGCGAAGCCCTTGCCTTGATAAGCTTTAGCAATAGTACAACCTAACTCAATAATCTCAGGTTGATCTTTTTTGAAATGTACCGCACAATCTCCGATGAGTTTTTGATGGGGCAAAGATTCTATTCCGATTTGACACCATTCACCAGGTTTTCCAGGTCGCATCTGACTTTGTTTTTTTATAAAATCGACAGCCTCTTGTTTGGTGAAAACCTCGAAATTCTGATAAATACAAATTTCTGGATCGGTTCGATAAATTAAAAAATCATCTAAGTCATCCATTTCTAAGGGTCTTAATAAAATTCTATCTCCTTTTATTTTCATAGGTTTTGATTTTGTCTTTGGCAATTTTATTTTTCTAAACGCTCATTTTTTGTCACAAAAAAGAACCAAATATGTAAGTTATATGTGAGCATTTCAAAAATACCACAAATAAAAGATGGCACAATAATTGGAAAGTTGAAAATAAGAATAGTTTTGGATTACTGAAATTGTTATCAATTAATTACCTCGCTATTTTTCCTCCGCTAAATCTCCAAAGTAATTTTCCCTCCTGTTTTAATTCCATTTAGACAATATCACAAATCACAAAAAAAATCACATGCGACTACAAATTTTAAAAATTTCCACCTTCCTTTTTTTAACTATACCTGGATTAACTATTGCTCAAGAATCGCCTAAGAATATTAGCATTCTAGAGACAGATTGCCCAACTTCAGTAAAAGAATGCGAAGGACATATTTCGTGGAGTGATGGAAGTAAGTATGAGGGGAGTATTAAAGATGGATTACCAGATGGTAATGGAAAAATGGTTTGGTCAGAGAAGGTATTTTACGAAGGTGAATTCAAAGAAGGTCAACGAAATGGCTACGGTAAATTTTCTTTTTCCAATGGAAATGTTTATGACGGAGAGTGGGAAAATGATAAAATTGGTCCAGAAGGAGCAATGGTATTTGCTAATGGAAATGAGTACTTGGGTGAGTTTGCTAAAAACAAGATGGAAGGTCGAGGAACCATGCGATATGCCAATGGTGAATACTACTCTGGAACTTGGAAAAACAATAAGAGCAATGGGGAAGGAAAATATGTCCGAACGGATAAAAGTACCTTTTTTGGACATTTCAGCCATGGTAAAAGAGAAGGAGCCGGTAAAATTATTTCTTTAGTAGGAGATACCTTAACAGGAACTTGGAAAAATAATCAGTTACATGGTAAAGTAAAACATCAATTTTCAAATGGAGATCAATTGATCTCTCATTGGCGAAATGGGAGTTTAAGTATCAAAGGAACTTACCGGTATTCGGATGGAAAAGAAGTCTCTGGTAGTATGAGAGCTATTCGACAGGAGGTAAATAGTGATATTTCTAAAGTAATAGAAACAGAATCTAATTTTCAAGCAGCTTGGTTAGGATTTGCAATGGAGTTTAAAACATCTGCAGATTATGAATTAGCCAATGACTTTCTAGTTTCTGCACGACAATTTTCTTCTGAGAAAGATGAGTCTTATCAAGCTATTGCTTACGAACTAGCTTTGGTAAAAGAACTACGAAGAGAAAAAGGATGGGCTAAATTATCAGGCAAACAATAAAATAATTCAAGTTAACAAGTCTATTGAAAAAACATAAACTACTAGCAGCTTTAGCACACGATAAATATTAAAATAGTAAAGATGGTCAATAAGACCATTATTAAACATGAATCTGAGAAAACTGATTGGAGCTGTAATTTCGAATTAAAAATTCCAATCGACACTTTTCTGAGTGTCCCAAAAACGATGTTTTCCCGAAAGGGAGACTAAGTAAAATCAAAAAGAAAACCCTTTTCGATACGTCGAAAAGGGTTTCTTTATTTTATAAGAAGTGAGATGAATGATGATTACATCATACCGCCCATGCCACCACCCATTGGAGGATGAGCATGACCACCAGCACCACCTTCTTCTGGTTTATCATTGATCACACATTCAGTTGTTAAGACCATACCAGCAATAGAAGCTGCATTTTCCAATGCAATTCTAGTCACTTTTGTAGGATCAATAACTCCTGCTTTTTTAAGATCTTCATACTCTTCAGTTCGAGCATTGAAACCATGAGATCCTTTCTTCTTCTGAACATTCATCAAAACGACAGATCCTTCAACACCTGCATTCTCAGAAATAATTCTTAATGGAGCTTCTAATGCTTTTTTAACGATACTGATACCGATATCTTGATCTTCATTTTCTCCTTTGAATTTGTCTAAAGAATTGATCGCTCGAACCAATGCAACACCACCACCTACTACAATACCTTCTTCGATTGCAGCACGAGTCGCATGTAAAGCATCATCTACACGGTCTTTCTTTTCTTTCATTTCTACCTCAGTAGAAGCACCTACATAAAGTACAGCTACACCACCTGACAATTTAGCCAAAC
>CAYTVR010000032.1:0-40995 GCA_964441245.1 uncultured Saprospiraceae bacterium
AAGAAGAAGAATTGACAGCGATGCGAGCAGAGTATGAATCTAGAAAAGAAACATTTCGTTATGATGGAGTGACTCGACAGCAAATGAAAAATAGTTTAACCTTATCTGCAGAGGAGGTTAAAAAACGTTTAGATAGTGGAGTACCTTATACGATTCGTTTGTTGGTGCCTAGAGATGAAGAGGTGGTGATCAATGATTTAATTCGTGGCCGGGTTGTTTTTAAAACAAACGAATTGGACGATAAAGTCATGATGAAAGCTGACGGAATGCCTACTTATCATATGGCAAATATTGTGGATGACCATTTGATGGAAATCTCTCACGTTATCCGTGGAGAAGAATGGTTGCCAAGTACAGCGCATCATATTTTATTGTATCGCTTTTTAGGATGGGAAGATACGATGCCGAATTTCGCGCATCTACCTCTGATTCACAAACCTTCTGGAAAAGGGAAGCTAGGAAAACGAGATGGAGCAAAGTTTGGATTTCCTGTTTTCCCACTTTCGTGGAAAGGAAAAACACCAGAAGATTCATTCGAAGGATTTAGAGAATTTGGATTTGATCCAAAAGCAGTATTGAATTTTTTAGCTTTTCTTGGATGGAACCCAGGTACAGAGCAAGAAATCTTTTCTTTAGCAGAAATGAGCGAAGCTTTTTCGATCGAAAGAATCGGGAAATCAGGAGCTCGCTTTGATTATGACAAAGCTAAATGGTACAATCAGCAATATATCATGGCTACGGATAATGAGACTTTGGCCAAAGCACTTCGTTCAGCTGTGGATAAAAAAGGCTATCAAGTTTCAGATGAATACCTAGCCACTTTTTGTGGAATGATGAAAGAGCGTGTTCATCTTTTACCGGAGTTTCTAGAAAAAGGATATTATTTTTTTGAAGAGGTAAAAGCTTATGATGAAAAAACGATTCGTAAAAAATGGCAAGCAGAAAAGAGAACCAATTTAGTCATGCTAAATGATCGCTTAAATAAAATGCCTACGTATAGCTCAGAGGCAATTGAAACAGAGGTAAAAGCTTTCTTAGCTGAAAACGAATTAGGCTTTGGAGCGGTTCTTCCATTTTTTAGAATTGCCCTTACGGGAACTATGAAGGGACCTGCGGTGTTTGATATGATGTCCTTACTTGGTAAAGAAGAAGTTGCCAAACGTTTTGACCTTGCTTACGATCAATTTGATAAAATTAAAGCAGGTTAATTCTAACTAGAATATTTCATTATCTCTCTAATACAAAATGACTATGCCTAAGAAGAAGCCTATAAAAGGAAAACCGGAAGTTCATAAAGAATTGAGTGGTTTTGATATCAAGATCAACGAATTTGGGGAAATTGTTACCTCATATAATGTTGATAAAATCAACGAATTCCTAAATGAAAATGTGGATGACAAGAAACTGCGAGAAGCAGAGGAAGGTCCAGCAGAAGATTTATTAGAGGAAGAGTGATTTTTTTTAGATATTATTAAAACTTTTATATAAAAAGCTCGTAGAACAGTTTAATCCGTTGGATTTTTAAGATTAAAGATCTTAGGAAAACGGCTGGATCTACTTGATTTTCAGAACAGCAAAGTATTTTTCCTTAAAAAAGAAAAAGCAAAGCAATTTACAAGAGAACTGATGAAAGAAAAGCAATTAATGGTTGATCGTAAACCATTAAGTCATTTCATCTTCACATGGTATTGGTTAACGAAAAATGACTATTAATTAACTAGATCATATAAATGATTTATAAAATTTAATAGTTAAATATCTTGGATGTCATATAGTTTTTAAATAATTTCGCACTTGTATTGTTTCTAAATAGAAATTTTACACAGGAATTTTAAGTATTATAAAGAGTCCCAAGAACGTTTACCTAATCTTAGCCTTGTCGTTGAATTTATTTCACAGGTTGTGGTTTTTTTCCTTAAAATCTTATTGAATAAGTAAGACTTTGCCACAAAATTAAAATTCAACAAAGACAATATTTCTCTGATCAAGGGGATTCCTAAAAAAATTATCATTGAGAATTTAACGGGGTACATTGGTATATTCAATGTTCACTGGAAGCATCCTATTTTGGAAAATGCTACTATAATAATTGTAAAATTAGTAGTCGTTTTTCAAGTAATAGGCTCTACTTTCTGATGAGTAAAATAGGATTGCTATGTATCCAGTTAATTAAAAAAAATTTAGACAAATCCTGAGGACAATCATAAAATGAGATAAAAAAGCGACCGAAGGAAGCGTTGAATTTCATTTTTGAATGTCTATAAACTGGATTTTTCTAAAAACCAAAAAATGACTTTCGTTACTTCTTTGAAGTAAGTAAGTCTTTACTTATATATTATTAAATAATTCCATTTATACTCAATTACCGTTTTAATCACAAAAATTTTATTATGGAAAACCGATTACAAAAGATGCTACTTCAGCTTATGTTGATATCAGCCTGCATGCTAGGCTTTTCTCAATATTCGACAGCACAAATCGATTTCACTTTTGAATACAATGGCCCCGACACCATCTTTGTAGGAGCTGATTGTACCGCACCCCTTGATTGGGGAGCACCTGCTTCAGTAATGGTTAGTTGTAACACTCCCGGGTGTAATATTATAACTTTTACTTTGCAATCGATAAGTGGAGGATATAGCGAACTTGATCCAGTAGAAGCTGGAGAAAACGTTATTATTACTTACTTCGCAGAGGACGATATGGGAAACAATGCCTTTTTTGGTTTTGATCTCGAATTTGTTGACAACACACCTCCTGTATTTGATTTAGGTTCCGTACCGTCAGATGCAAGTTTTGACTGTTTAACAGATGCTCCTGCCCCTCCTGCATTAGGTTCATTTATGGCAACTGATAATTGCCCCTCACCAGGTGGCAGTGGTGCTGGAGTTTCAATTGCTTATGTAGGAGAAACCAATACTCCTGTAAGCTGTGCAGGTGGTTCAATATCAAGAACTTGGAGCGCTACAGATGCTAGTGGAAATGTATCATTGTATACACAGACGATCAACATCAATGCAGATGTAACTCCTCCTACTATTACTGGATTTCCCACTGATTTAACAGAGGACTGTGCTTCTGCAGACTATGCTGCTTGGTTAGCTGCTCAACGAGCTGCTTTTACAGCAACTGATGGGGGATGTGGAATTGCTACAATAAGTGATGATGCACCTGCAGCGATTACATCTAATTGTACGGCGATAACAGTAACCTTTACCGCAACTGATAATTGTAGTTTGACTTCAACGACTCAAGCAACTTATACTGTTGATGATAGCAGCGGACCAACTATTACTCCGCCAGCTTCGACAAATGTTACCTTACAATGTGTTGGTCCAGTTGATGTATTTACATTGATTGAGACCTGGTCAGATAGTCTAACCGTAATGGACAATTGTAATAGTATAACATGGAACAATAATTTTGATCCTTTGACTACACCATTAGTTGGTGGTTGTGGTGGGACTACCGGATCTGTTTCAGTTATTTATTCTGCTGCAGATGATTGTGGTAATACTTCAGCACTGACAATCAACTTTACTGCAGTAGATACGAATGATCCAAATATAGATGTAGGTGCTATTGATAAATTTGTAGAATGTGATGGATCGGGAAATCAAGCAGACTTGACAGATTGGTTAAATACTAGAGCCGGTGCAGTAGCCAATGATATTTGTACAGATAATATGGATTTGGTTTATTCATATATCATGGGAGGAATGGAAGTGACTCCAGCACAAATTCAAGATGCTTTAGACCTTTCTTTAACTACAGGATGTGGAGGAAGTATAACAGTAAGATTTGGGTTTACAGATGCTTGTGGAAATACTTCTACTTCAGATGCAGATTTTACGGTTGAAGATACAATGGATCCTGTTTGGGATGATTTTCCAAATAATATTGTACTTGAATGTGACGGAACTAATGATCCTGATGGAGCCATTCAAACTTGGTTAGACAATGATGGAATCAGTGCTGCAAGTGATGGCTGTCAAGATGTAACCATCACAAACAACTATACACCAATCGTTTTTTCTTGTGGATTTACGGGTTCGACTGTCGTAACTTTTACTGCAACAGATAATTGTGGAAATGCCATAACAGCAACGGCAACAGCAACGATTGAAGATACCAATACGCCAAACTGGGACACAGATCCTATGGGGATGACTGTAGAATGTGATGGGACAGGAAACTTGGCTCAATACAATGCTTGGTTAGCTAACTTTGGGGGTGGTGTTGGTTCTGATAATTGTGGTGGAACAACAATCACAACTGATAACCCAGGTTTTTCCGATTTATGTGGAGCTACTGGAAAAACAAATGTGACTTTCACCTTGACTGATGAATGTGGACCTAATGGTGGTAACATAAAATTACGTACTGCTTCTTTTACAATTGTAGATGCTGCACCTCCAGTTTGGGGAACAGCTCCATCTGATTTGACTGTAGAATGTGATGGGAGTACGGACCCAGGAAGTGCCATTACAGATTGGTTAGCTTCTTTTGGTACAACAGGTGTAGTAAGTGATGTATGTGGAAATGTATCTGTTGAAAATAATTATGGAAATATTCCAGACCCATGTGTACTTGGTGGAGTAGTAGTTACGTGGACTGCAACCGATGATTGTGGCAACACTTCTATAGCCACGGCAACATTGACTATTACAGATTTGACTGCTCCAGATTGGGATACAGACCCAAGTGATCTAAACTTAGTTTGTGATGGAACAAATGATCCAGGTGGTGCTATTGCAGCATGGATTGCAAATGATGGAGGCGGAGCTGCTTCTGATCTTTGTAATGGAGCTGTGATTATTACTCATGATTACACAGGTTTGTCAGATCTTTGTGGGAACACAGGAGTTGCTATCGTAACTTTTACAGCTACAGATGAATGTAGTAATGCATCCAGCCGAACAGCAGAAGTAAATGTAACAGATGCTGCTGCCCCTATGATTACTGCTGCAATGGATCAAATGGTTGAATGTGATAATCCTGCAGGACTTTTATATGGTGATTGGTTAGCTAATAATGGTGGAGCCACGGCAACCGATGCTTGTTCTGATGATGCTGATATTGTTTGGACAACCAATCTTTTGCCAGTTGTACCCGGATGTGGATCTACTTTTGCTCAAACAGTTGAGTTTATCGCAACCGATGATTGTGGTAACTCTGATATGACAACAGCTACCTATACTTTGATCGATAATATTTCTCCAAAAATTAATCCGACCGCTACTGGTGGCACAGAGGCTTGTGGAGGAGCTGATGATCAAACAGCCTTGATCAACTATATTAATTCTTTCGGTAATGCAGTAGCCACAGATAATTGTGGAGCAGTTACTTGGACAAACTTTGATTATAAAACTTCAGCTGGTGTAATCGATTCTCTTATTACATTTAATGCGGCGGGTACCGGTTATCCAGTTGTAGCTGCAAATGATTGCGAATGGATGATCGAATTAACATTTAGAGTTGCGGATGAGTGTAACAATACTTCTACAACTATGGCTTCTTTCGAAATTACAGACGGAGAAGTACCTGTGCTAGATGCTGCACCTGCAGATGTTACAGTTGAATGTGATGCGATTCCTGCACCTATGATGCTATCAGCTACAGATAATTGTGATAATAATGTATTGGTAGAAATGGATCCTGTTGAATCAAACTCAACTTGTCCAAATAGATATACTTTAACAAGAACTTGGACGGCAACCGATGATTGTGGCAATTCAACAAGCACAGCACAAGTGATTACTGTAACAGATAATACTCCTCCTACTTTTTCTGGAGTACTTGGAGCAATAACTGTTGAGTGTGATAATGTGCCTTTTGCGGCAAATGTCACAGCGATGGATAATTGCGGTGGTGGAGCTGTTACAATGGTCAGAGATTCAACTATTGTTCTTGGAACATGTGCAAATGAATATGTTTTGACAAGAATATGGACGGCAACAGATGTTTGTAATAATTCAGCGACTACCTCTCGAGTGATTACCGTAGTTGATACTACGCTTCCAACTTTTAATGGACCAGCTGATATTACAGTCGATTGTGGACAAGGTACAATGCCTATGGTAACAGGTAGTCCTACCAATGTAGATGATAATTGTGGCGGTGATCCTACAGTGATGATGTCAGATGCGATTGCTGGAGGAGTTTGTCCAAATAGTTTTGTTATTACAAGAACCTGGACCGTAACCGATATTTGTGGAAACACAGCAGCTACCTACGATCAAATAATTACTGTAACTGATTTAACCGCACCTATGTTTACTACACCTGCTGCTAATACATCCATGAGTTGTATCGATGATGATACTTCTGATGATGCATTTAGTGATTGGGTAGCGACAATGGGAGGAGCTGTAGCGGCTGATAATTGTTCAGATGCAGCAACACTTCGTTGGTTCGCATGGGAACCCGGTTCTTATGTGATTACAGGAAATGTGGTAACGACTACGGGAACAGATGTTGGTGCTTTAACTCCGGTCTCATGTCCTAGTGCTACACCAGGAATTTACAGATCAGAAACAGTAGACTTTGTTGTACTAGATGAATGTGATAATGCCAGTGTAACCACAGCTACATTTGAAATCACGGATATTACGCCTCCGGTCATTTCTAATTGTCCAGCAGATGTAACTTTACCAAACATTCCAGGTCTGTGTGAAGCGAATTATACCTTACCAGTTCCTGTAATTGAAGAGGCTTGTGCAAATAATTCAGTGCCAGTAATTAATGTAGTAGTTGCGCCTATCACGAGTGCAAACCCTGGAGATGAATCAACAATAGTTGATCCAGTTGTTTTAAACTTCAGCCCATTACCAAACTCTCCAACGATAGCTATTGATCCTATTACACTTGAAATTGAACTTGATGATGTTGATGGCGAAGAGCCAACTGAGTATTTTGAAATTATTGGAGAAGATGGAATGTCTTTAGGACAAACAGCAAACACACCTGGACAATGTGGGGCCGTTACAACAACATTATCCATACCTGCAGCTGATTTTAATGCATGGGTAGCGGATGGTTCAGTTGTTATTACTTTGATGCCTAATATTCCAACAGGCTTGGATCCTATTTTTGCTATCAATGATATATGTCCTGCTGGCGCAGGAACAGGTGGAGGTAGTAGTGTTACTGCTACTTTAGATTACAATAGCGATAGCCCAACAGGCTTGACTTATGAATACAGTATTAATGGAGGATCACGAGTGACTGTTTTCCCAGTGGCTTCAGTAGGTGAAACATTTGATGTTGGTAATAACATCGTAACATATTATGCAACGGATTGTGCAGGTAATGAAAGCACTTGTACTTTTGCAGTAAATGTTGAGGATGTTGAAAAACCTATAATTTCTTGTCCTTCTGATATATTTAGAGCACTAGCTGCAGATGATGATTGTGATGATGGAGTGGAATTAACTTTACCACTAGCACCATCAATTTTAGACAACTGCGGATTTATGAATACAACTCAAACACAACCTTTTGATACAAATGATGCTTTATTGACCTTTAGTTATAATCCAAATTATTTGGAATATATCGCGGATGATAAAGATTTTACTTTCGTAGGATTGGCTGCTAATGCTACTGGCGCAAATGTAAGCTTCACTGTTCGGATTACAGGAGATGCCAATGATTTAGAAGAATACTTTACAATCATAGGAGAAGATGGTATGGCATTAGGAACAACTGAAGTTGGACAAGCAAATGTGAGTATTCTTGCTTTTGAAGATTGTGCTGCTATGCCTCCAGTTATAGGGATGGTTGAAGCAGTATTCAATGTGCCAGTATCTACTTATAATATGTGGGCTGCTGATGGAAGTGTTGATATCCAAGCGGTGTCTAACACTACTTTTGCCGCTTTCCCTCCAGGTGGAGCGAGTGATGGAATCAACCCTTCTTGTGTTACTTTCCCAAGTAATAATAGTCAAGATGGCGAAACGGATAACGTAAGTAGTCTTTCAATTACATTAGACTATTCAGTGGGTACACCATTCTATTATGCAGAAGGTGCAACTGAGATAGACCCAACTTCAATGATGCAACCAGCTATTGCTCCAACGCATACTTTTGAACTGGGAGTAACAGATGTTTACTATGTTATCAATGACTTATCAGGGAATGCGGATACCTGCTCTTTTACAGTAACCGTAGCAGATAATACGCCACCTGAAGCTAAATGTGAACCGACTACAGTATTTGTAAATCCATCGGGAGTTCAACCATTAGAATTGAATCCTGCTTGGTTAAACGCAGATAGTGAAGATAATTGTGGTATTGAAAGCATTACCATTTCACCAACAGAGGTCAATTGTAGCCAAGGTGGTTCTAATGTTCCAATCGTTTTGACGGTTACAGATGAATCAGGAAATGTCTCTTTATGTAATTCATTTGTTAGAGTAGAAAGTTCAGAAGCAACGACCAACTTCTCACTTGGTTTATGTGATAATGATACATTATATCTTTTTGGAAGGCCACCTTCTACAGGTAATGCTGGAATCGCCTATACTTACTTATGGGACGGACCAGATAATTTTATTTCTGTAGAAGAAGATCCAATTATTCCAAATGTAGGACCAGAAAACTCTGGAACTTATACGGTAACCATTACGGGATTAACAGGCTGTACTACACTAGGTATTGCGGTAGTGGATGTTCCTGCTACTCCTAATGTTCCAACGATTGCTGCCAGCAGCGATCAGATATGTGATAATGAAGATTTGACATTGACGACCCAGTCTTATGCTGGAACCAATGTCGCTTATACTTGGTATTCAGGAATACCTCCAACTGGTACAGTGGTTGGAACTACGATGTTCCCTATATTGAATTTGTCAGCACCATTGATGACCAATACCTATTATGTAATAGCAGAAGTAGATGGATGTGTATCTGATGCGTCCTTATTTACATCAGTTACTGTTTCAGGAGCACCTATCGCAGATGTTAATGATCCGGTGATTACGATTTGTGGAGGCGAAAGTATTAGTCTTGGATCTCCAACTTCTGGAGCAGGATATTCTTATCAATGGACTGGACCAAATGGCTTTAACTCAACTGCTCAAAATCCAGCTGCAATTGTAAACGCAAGTTCAGCCGATGCAGGAATATATAATTTAGTAGTAACCGCAAATGGCTGTCCTTCTGATGCCGTCACCACTACAGTGGTAATAGATCAAACACCAACTACACCAATCATTTCAATTAGTGATGGTTTAGCTTGTGAAGGAGAAACAGTCACCTTAACAACCAACGTTACGGGAGCTGCTATTTATACATGGGTATCACCAGATTTTTCTCAACAGAATACAACGACTAATTCACTTGTATTGACCAATGTGTCAGATGCGAATGAAGGAAATTATTCTGTATTTATTTCTGATGGTGGATGTGATTCTGGAATGTCAGGTACCGTTACCCTTAACGTTGAATCACCTGCGGCTGTAATCGCAATTAATAACGGCCCAACTTGTTTGGGAGGAACGGTTGGATTATCTGTAAATACAGTACCGGGTGCTACATATACTTGGTCTGGACCGAATGGATATGCGTCTTTAAGTCAAAACCCAACAGCACCTGCGGTAGCAGGTACTTACTCTGTAACCGTTACAACAGGAGCGGGATGTGTGAGTATGGCGACAACAGATGTTGAAGTAACAGGAGCGCCTGCCATTACTGCCTTAAGTAATACGGGATCTGGATGTGTAACAGGGTCAGATGATATCTTTTTGATGGCAACAGTTTTCCCAGTTGATGATGGAAGTTACACTTACTCATGGGTAGGACCAAATGGTTTTACTTCGGTAGATGAAATGCCAACCTTACCAAACGGTACTCAAGTTGATAATGGATCTTATACCTTGATGGTGACTAATGCTGCCGGATGTACTTCTCAAGCAATGACTACTGTAGTCAATGTTTCGAATGCACCAGTTACACCAACCATTAATGGAGATGCTGGACTTTGTGAAGGTGATGGATTGACTTTAGTCACTACAGGCTATGTTGGTACCAACGTAGTATATACTTGGACAACTCCATTAGGAACCCAAACAACTCAAATTCCTTCATTAACGATTCCTGTGGTGACTTCTGCAAATACAGGAGCTTATAGCGTAAGTGTGATGGTAGATGGATGTAGTTCTAATGCTTCTGCGATATCAAATATTTCTGTAACACCGATTCCTAGTGCACCAATAGTCAGTAATAATAGCCCAGTTTGTGAAGGAGCAACCATTGAGTTGTCTACTCCACTTATTCCTGGAGCTCAATACGAATGGACTGGACCGGGTAACTTTAATGCAACGATTCATAATCCAGTTGTATTTAATGCAAGTGAAGATAATGAAGGTGTTTATACTGTAAGAGTAGTTGTAAATGGATGTGCTTCTAATTTCTCTGTTGGATCCAACATTGAAGTAAATACAGCTCCAACACCACCAACTATATTTAGCGAAGGCGCAGTTTGTATCACTGAAGCTGGTTCAAGTGCAACGGTCACAATCATTCCTGAAACAGCAACTCCAGGTGCTACTTATACATGGTATAATGCTGCAACAAATGAAAATTTATTTGGACCTTCTTCATCTTTAAACTTTACACTAACTGATTTTAGTGGATTTACAGATGGTACTTTTGATTTCTATGTAATTGCAGAATTGAATAGTTGTGCTTCAGTTACTTCTGTTCCAACTTCTGTGACAATGAATACCATTCCAAACGTAGATGCTTTTGCTGGAGATGATATCCCCGTATGTGGTGGACAATCTATTACCCTGAATGCAGTTGCTGCCATTCTTGGAACTGGTGAATGGACTCAAACAGGAGGACCTTCTATCACTATTGGTAATCCAAGTGATCCAAATACAATCATCAGTGGTTTATCAAGTAACGAAACTTATACCTTCCTTTGGACCTTGTCTAATGGAGCTTGTGGAGCTTACTCTTCTGATGAAGTTCAGGTAGTGGTAGATGGGACAGTTGACATGGCCAATGCTGGAGCTAACATTGTTGAATGTAATGAAGACGTAGCGACCTTGAATGCGATTGCTGCTGGAGCAGGAATTACAGGAACGTGGACACAGGAATCTTCTCAAGCATTGATCGGTGTAGTCATTGATAACCCAAGTGATCCAAATACTACAGTATCTGGTTTGAACCCAGGAAATGATTATGCATTTACATGGACTTTGAGCAACTCTGGTTGTGGAGATTTCTCATCTGATGAAGTACAAGTTAGTATCGGAGAAAGCAATGAAGTGGCTAATGCTGGTGATGATATTAGTGGTTGTGGAGATGGTTCTCTAACCTTGAATGCATCAGTTCCTGAAAATGGAATTGGAACATGGAGTACGACTTCTGCAGGACTTACGATTGTACAACCGAACAACCCAAGTACAATTGTACAAGGGATTACTGCTGGTTCATATACGTTTACTTGGACACTTGACAACGGTGTCTGTGGAAGTTCAACAGATGAAGTAAGTGTTAATTACGAAGGTTCGCCAATGGCTAATCCTGATATGGTAACCGTTGGATTTAATGAAACCGTTACTTTCGATGTGGATGATAATGATGTAACATTCGGACCTTATGGTTTAAATGTTTTAACTGATCCGGAACATGGAAGATTAATGGATGATGGAGAAGGAAGTTTTACTTTTATCCCAGATGCAACTTATGCTGGTGCAGATCAATTCACTTACGAAATTTGTAGTGATTTCTGTCCAGACATGTGTTCTGAAACAAGTGTAACGCTTTCAATTGGAGACGATGCTCCTTGTGATATTCCAACGATTTTTACACCGAACAATGATAACGTAAACGACATGTTTGTTATACCATGTTTAGCAACTGGTAATTTTTCAAATAATATAGTTTCGATTTTTAACCAATGGGGAGATGAAGTATATCGTTCCACTAATTATCAGAATGATTGGATGGGAACGTATAACGGTGAAGATCTTCCAGTAGGAACTTATTATTATGTTGTCGACTTTTCAAATGGTCAACAACCTCAAGATGGATTTTTAGTATTAGAACGGTAATCAATCGTGCCAAAGAACGGGTCAACCGTTCTTTGGCCTTACCGATTCGACATTCCGATTTTAAAGCATTCTTATAGAACATATTCAATTTTCTAAAAAGAAATATTATGAAAAAATTTATTGTAACTGCCATCCTTTCCTTCGCAGTTTTATTTTGCTTTGCTCAACAAGAGCAACAATACACTCAGTTTATGTATAATAAATTGAGCCTTAACCCAGGCTACGCAGGTAGCTATGATGCACCTTGTTTAACTGGTATTTACCGGAATCAATGGATTGGATTGGAAGGTGCACCCAAAACTATTGCATTAAGCTTTGATACTCCGTTATTAAATAAAAGAGTAGGAGCTGGACTAAACATAAATAGTCATACCATTGGAATTCAACAAAGAGTGACCATTGATGGAGTTTATGCTTATCGTGTTCGATTAGGTCAAGGAACATTAGGAATTGGTGTTCAAGGATCCATTCGATATGTTGCCAATGATTATACCGATGATCGTCTGAAAGCAACTGAATCGATTTCAAGTGACGGAGGAATTCCTGTTGGAGAACAAAGTAAATATGTTCCTAACTTTGGAGCTGGTTTGTACTATAGTACGCCAAAATTTTATGTTGGACTATCTGCACCAAGATTTCTTAAAAACAATATCGATTTCAATGATTTGAATGGTGAAGTATTGAGTAAGGAAGTAGACCACCTTTATATTATGGCTGGTTTGTTGATCAAATTAAATGACAATACTGATTTGCAACCTCAAGTATTATTGAAAAATGCAGCTAATTCTCCTTTTGATGCTGACTTGAATTTAAATCTGATTTTTAATAAAAAATATACTGTCGGCGTAACGTATAGAACGGGAGGTGATACTGAAAGCTTTGGAGAATCCATTGATTTATTGGCTTCAGCTTATATTACTGATAACTTTATGTTTGGTTTATCTTATGATATTACCTTATCAGATTTGAAAGATTATAATAGTGGAAGTATTGAAGCAGTATTGAGATATTGCTTTGGTAAATCTGAAGGCGAAGACATTATCAATCCTCGATTTTTTTAATATGAAAAAAAATAGGCTTTGTTAAAATAAGCTACTTTTTGCATATTTTTTAAATTGTAAAAAATAAAGTCCTGCTTTTACTACGTTAATTATCATGTTGAACAGTAAAGCCCTAAAAAAAACTTCACAGTGGAAATTTAAAATACTGTTTGAATTCTCTTTAATCAGTATTTCAAAACCGTGAAGTTTTTTTTTGGACATATATAAACATCAAGGACTCAGACTTTTTTATTAAATCTATTTGAACTTTAACTTATGAAAAATTTCAAAGATTTACTTTCTCTTTTCATCATTTGCTTGATGTCCGTTTCTCTCTTTGCCCAGCAAGGATCAAAAACGAAGGCATCAAAAAAATTATATGAAAAGGGAAGCTCAGTAAAACTCATTAACGCCACAGCGATCAATACTTCCCAGTTGGAATTTTCTCCAGCTTTTTATCAAAATGGAATTGTATTCGCTACCTCTCGCTATACGCAAGGACTTAGAGATAAAAAAATCAATGAAACTTTCTTCGAGCTTTTCTATGCGGAAAGTGACGGACGAGGTACTCCTCTAAAACCAAAAGAATTTTCTGTACAAATGAATTCACAACTTCATGAAGGCCCTGTTACCTTTAGTCGAGATGGATCTGTGATTTATTTTACTCGAAACAATCTAAAAAAAGGTGTACGAAAAGCGGATGCTGGAGGAACAGTTAGATTGAAAATTTATGAGGCACAAAAAGGTGCCAATGATTGGCAAAATGTAAAAGAATTATCATTTAATAGTAATGAATATTCAGCTTGTCACCCCACACTTTCCGCAGATGGAAATACACTATATTTTTCATCTGATATGCCTGGTGGTATTGGTGGAATGGATTTGTGGATGGTAGAGAAAAAAGGTGATGAATGGTCTGCTCCAATGAATTTAGGTGCGGAAATTAATACAGATAAAAATGAAGTCTTTCCCTTTATTCATAGTAGTAATAATTTATTTTTTGCTTCCAATGGATATCCTGGAGCAGGTGGTTTAGATCTTTTTATGGTGGACATTAGTTCAAACAAATGGGGACAAGTCACTAATCTTGGAGAACCATTTAACTCTTCAGTAGATGATCTAGGATTGATTCTAAATCCGGAGGGAACAATGGGCTACTTTGCTTCTGACAGAGAAGGTGGAAGGGGAAAGGATGATATTTATCAATTCGAAGCTTTAGATGGTATCTGGGGAAGAACCAAACCAATGAGTTTTGATTCCAAAATTTCTGTTTATGATGCCATATCAAATGATCCTATCGAGGGAGCTGATATCCGAGTTTTTGAAAGAACTTCCAATGGTTTTATCGGTAGTGGTAATGACTTATATGAAGCGGTGTTGATGCCTGTAAAAGATGGCTCGAATGAATTAGTTTTTAAACTAGTTCGTAAGGACGCGAGTTCTCTGGGGGCTGCAGATCGAAAATCAGATGTACAGGGTTTAGCGAACTATGAATTTATGGGGGAAAGTAGATATTTAATTTTGGTCACAAAAGATGGATACTCCGCGAAAGAGGTAGCTTATTCCACTATTGGAAATACAGGTGAATTATCTATTGCTGTTCCATTAAGTAAGTCTACTTGTTCTGAATTGACAGGAATGGTTAAAGATAAAGCAACGAAGTCTTTTATCCCAAATGCAATTGTCAAAGTATGGAGTGGATGCACTGGAGAAGAAGAAATTATTTCTACGGATAGCAAAGGAGCATTTACTTATTGTTTGCCTCCAGGCTGCGAATTTATGCTAAAAGGAATAAAAGAAAACTATTCTAGTGAGTATGATAAATTAAGTACAACCGCTCAAAGTGGACCATTGACGTCTGAAATTTTATTGTCTCCGATTACAAGATCAAGTGCTCCTAGTCGAAAAAGTGAGAATTTAGGAAGTATTGGAAAAGGAACAATTATCGTTTTGGAAAAAATATATTATGATTTTAATAAGTCATATATTCGTAAAGGAGCAGCAAGAGAATTGGAAGATTTACTTTCTTTAATGCGTCGATTTCCAAGTATGAAAATTGAATTAAGTTCTCATACCGATTCAAGAGGTAAGTCTTCATACAATGACAAGTTATCTCAGCAAAGAGCCAATTCTGCTAAACAGTTTTTAGTTTCAAAAGGTATTTCTTCTAGTCGCATTAGAGCGATCGGTTTAGGCGAAAGCCAACTTAGAAATGGTTGTGGAGATGGTACGAATTGTTCTGAAGAAGAACATCAATATAATAGAAGAACAGAAGTGAAAATTCTTGAAATTGATGTACCTATTGATATTCAATACAGAGATAATGCTCCTGAAGTAATTGATAGAATGAAGAAAAATTAATTGAAGATTTAATCAATTTTTTAAAAGCCATCTTAGGGAACCTCCTTAAGATGGCTTTCTTTTTATATTTCTTTAAGTTTGAAAAAGATACTTTCTCTTATAGTGTATGATCATCATACACATTGTTGCAGTCACTCTTCTTTTAGATTAATATTATAACAGATAAAATCAAAATAGATCATTGATATAAATCTTTAATGTCATATTGGCCATTCAGGAAGATAATATTTATGTAGGTTCTAACAAGATGGCTAATCCGTAATAATTATCTTTTTTGTTAAAGATACTGTTCTTGATTTAAGGGTAATAAAATAAATGCCAGGTATTGTAATTGAAATATTTATTTGTTGTGGTATATTGTTTATATCACTTCCTATTTGGGATTGGATTTCTTGACCGCGTAGATCATAGATCGTCCAATTAATTTCCGGACCAATCACCTCATTGTTTAATTGAATATAGAATGATCCTGAATTAGGATTGGGGAATATCTCAAATGCCTGTTCATCAAAGATTGATTCAGATACTACTGTGGTGGTTATTCCACTGCAGTTTTCATCTGCCAGTAAGCCTGGTGAGGCATTAAGAATATTGTTACGCATAGTAGATATTTGATCTGGTGTAAACATGAGCATGCAGCCATAATTCATGAAATTGGCAACATTATCTGGTTCTTCACCTTGAGGTTCTTCACAAGTATTAGAGGAAAGGTTGCAGTCTGTAGTAGCATTACAAACTGGTGTATCTTCTATTTCATCATCAACACCACACAGTTCAGAAATACTATCTGGATTAAAACCAAATGTGTGGAGTAAACCTAAAAAATGCCCACATTCATGTGCCAAAATATTGGCAGGCAGAAAGAATTCATCAATGGAAGTAAAGTTATCCATATCGAAGGTAATTCCAGGAATACGAGATCCTTCAAAATAATTAATAATTGGATAATGCTCAGGCATGGGATCACCATAATTAGCGCTTGCATTAGGTCCGAGTGTTTGGACTATCCAAATATTTAAGTATCGGGAGACGTCCCAAGGAGATGCTCCTCCCGTGCTATCGTTTTTGTGCTGCTCCTGCCCTAACAAATTAAAAGCAGAAAAATCATTGGGGAAGTTAAGTGTAAATTGGACGGAGTCCGTTTCTGTACGCGTAATACCGTTGCTTGGATTACCAAAGGGATCTTCGCTAGCCAAGCAGAATTGGATGTTGCTGTTGGTTATTTTAGAACGATGAACCGGATTTATAAGGCTTGTATCAATATCTGTTGCCAGAAAGAAATCATTAAGCTCATCTAGTATGCTCTGAATGTCCGCTTCCGGTATATTCTGTTCGGCGGTGTTATAAACGATATGAAAAACTGTTCTTATGTTCAAGGTAGTGTTTGACCTTAATTCGGCAGTGTTGATTTCTGTTATTGAAAAGTGCCTTGGTTTTTCGGCTCGAATCAAATTATCAGTGGCGCAAAATGTGCTACTTTGGGCAAAAGAATGAATACTTAAGGAAAAGAAAAATAAAACAAGGATAAGTCTTGTGTTTTGATTTAAAGAATAATTTTTCATATTGGTAATTTAGAAAGATAACATTA
This sequence comes from uncultured Saprospiraceae bacterium, assembly GCA_964441245.1. Lineage (GTDB taxonomy): Bacteria > Bacteroidota > Bacteroidia > Chitinophagales > Saprospiraceae > JALZUU01. The sequence continues at coordinate 17,055 of CAYTVR010000032.1, forward strand.
TTTATATAAACTCTATCAAGGTGGTTAATCCGTCACCACTATTTTTTCCCTGAAAACTATTTCCCCCGCACTCCAAACATTTATAAAGTACATCCCCGTTTCTAAACTGCTAGGCAAATTGAAATTAGTATTCCCTTCAAAAAACTTCGCCAGTACTATTTTTCCCGAAATATCAAAAATCGAAATTTGGTACGTTGCATCCAATCCTCCATCTTCACAGATAATTGCATTGTTGCTCGAAAGTGGATTCTGAAACTGACAGCTAAGTGGTGAAACTTCGGCGAGTTCGTTGGTAGAGGTTTCTAATTCTGAATAGAAATAAGCTTTAGAACCTTCCAATAGAACTTGATTATTAAAAAGAGGGTTTAAAACAAATGTTCTGTCTAAAGTGAGGTTGTTGAATACATCAAAGTAACGGTCAATCTTTTGCACAGGTTCCCATGCTCCTGAGGACCAGTAGTCGCTAGTAAGTCTGATGAGATTTCCAAAGGTATCGTAAGTATAAAACTCCTGAATAGTATTTGTCCAGATTGAATTAGAGAAGTTATAGGTTTGTCGAAGTTCATAAATTAATTGTCCCAATGCATCGTATTCTAAATCAAGCTTCGAAAATAAACGAAATTCACTCACTACCGAGTTCCAATTTTCAGTAGTCTGATTAGTCCGTTTACCTTCACTATCGTACGAGTAATATGATCTATTATCGTTGACCCAATTATTAAGGTTCTCATCCCAAGATTCAAAAATAGAGCTGATAATATTCCCATCAGCATTGAAAGTGAAACTAGTTTTATTTTTATTCTGAATCATGTTTTGTCCAAAAGGAATGTCTTCATAGATGGTCAAGGTTAGGTTGTCCTCTGCATCATAAGTATTAGTCCTTCGACTTACAATTCTCCAGATTGAATTATTCCATTCATAAATATAATCGGTCAACAGGTTATCATTATCGTCATAAGTATATTCACTTTTGATCTCATTTCCAAGGACATTCAATGCGGTATACCCCGTTGTTCTGCCTTTTATATCATAAGTGAAAAGTTGTACATTTTCAAGAGTGCTATCTTGAAATTGGTTATGCGAGTAAAAGAGCACAGAGTCCAACTGAAAAGGACTTCGAAGTTCTACTTGCAGCGCTTTGATGGGGGATTCTGGTAAGGGATTATTCTTTAAAAAATCAGCTATGTCTGTAGGTAAATTGGAAAAGGATTGAGCTTGAGCAGATAAGGTGAAAAATAAGGTAAAAGTAAAAAGTGTAAATAATTTTTTCATTGTAAATGTTTTTTGGTGGAGAAATGAAATTGATAACTAATTCATCTACTTCTAGTAGGCGATAATCGAATTATTGTATTGAGGTAGATCTAGCAGCAGCGGTTTTGCCTGTTTGCCTTGGCTGAGACTGCCAGCTACGGGCGACATGAAATTTTACTGTAGCTAGTATTTAATCTAGATAGTCCATCGTGTTTACTACCTCATATTTAGGACTTCGTTTCATGAATTCATTTAAGAAAGCGGTATGACTTCCTCCATAAAGAATAAAAATTCTATCCTCTTTAGTTACGGGGATTCTATTAAGATTTGAATAAATTCTTAAATTACGATGGTAATATTTAGCTGCTTCATCTGCTCCTTCAAAGTTGTTTCCAGTGCCTACATGAGTCAATAAATCAGCATTAACATTGATTAAAAAATCTAAGCATTCTGGAGTATTTCCTAATTTTAGTTTTTCGAACAATGAAAGCTTATCTTGATTTACATTTAGTCCTGGATAGAACTTAAACATATTGGAATTGAATTCGTTTAAAGTTGTAGGATCAATCGAGTTGATAATCTCCTTACCTACTTTATAATTAATTATACGCCATCTTATGGTCAATGGCATATAAGTGAGGAGCTTTAGACATTCAACTGACCTCAAAAGCAATTAGACGAACCTCTCCGCTATAGGAAGTCCCTTCTTCTGGATTACCAATGTATTTTTGATATTCCGTATTTAAGTCTACTTCTTCTGTTGGAGGTATTCCTACACAAATAATTGTTGGTTTAAACTTTGAAATCATTTGTGCAATTTTCTTGCTCATAAGAAAATTAGATATGTTATTAACAAGGCTTAGTATACTGTGTCATAAATTCTTTTGTGTTTTGGTCGAGGCTCTTTTTTGATCTGACAAGGCATTTTTCGATCCCGACAATTATTGTCGGGACTCCTTGGCTTGTCGAGAAAAATAACGAAGCTCAAATCAAAAAAAAGACCATCAAAACCGAAAGTTAATTATGACACAGTGTACTTAGTGCAATGTAAATTAAGTTCTTTCGTGTTTTGATCGAGGCTGTTTTTTGATTTGGCAACTCAAATTTGACGCGAATAGCCTTGCTATTTAAGGAGAGTTTGAGGAGATCCGAATCGAAAAAAAGGCCATCAAAATCGGAAGCTACTTATTTTAAGGTGCACTTAATACTCGTATTTTATTGGCTAGAACTCTTCTATCCTCTTTATTTTCCTTTATATTGAAGAATATACCTCTTATTTCATAATTTGTAGGACTATCCAGAAAGAAAAGGGATCATCTAATACTATATCCCTCATTTGGGTGCAACCCTTATAAAATAGCTCTGTCTTTATGATCAAACGAACTCGCGAAATTGGAATATAGTAACATACACCGAGAAATCGTTGAGCAGTGTAAACAAGGCAACCAACAGGCTCAATTTGAATTGTATCGTCTTTACTCAAAGGCGATGTACAATGTATGTTTACGTATGTTAAAGAACGAAATGGATGCGGAAGATATATTGCAAAACTCGTTTGTGGATATTTTTACGAAGTTACATACTTTTAATTATCAATCATCCGTTGGAGCTTGGATCAAGCGGATCATGATCAACAATAGTATTAATTTTTTGAAAAAAAGAAGGTTAGAATTTAGAGAATTAGAAGATAGACACGCAAATACTTACGAAGAAGAGCACCCCAAAGGAGAACCTCGCTGGAATGTGGAAGAGGTAAATCAAGCCATATTCAAACTTCCAGAGGGATATCGAGTCGTTTTTTCCCTCTATTTAATGGAGGGATATGACCATAAAGAGATCGGAGAGATCTTAGGTATCTCAGAGGCTACTTCAAAATCACAATATAGTCGGGCAAAAAAGAAATTAAGAGAATTACTTTCTGGATCTTTAGCGTCTAATGGATGAAGAGGATTAGAAAGTAAGGCAGAATAAACTAATCAAATAAATAAGCGTCTAAACAGTATTTAAGTTTTTATGTTTTAAAAATAGTCCCTGTTGAACCGCAAATAGTTGGAAAAATGAAAGATTCACTAGAAAAATTTATCACTCAAAATCGAGACTCCTTTGACAAGGAAGTTCCAAGTTTAAAAGTTTGGGCGGAGATTGATAAAAAAATGAGTGCCAAAACTCAAAAAGTTAAACCTAGATCCTTATGGCGACATGTTTGGATGGCTGCTTCGATTGTATTTCTTTTAACCGCAGGTGCCTTGATCGGAATCCAAGTAACACGTGATGCTGCTGACAATGAAATGGCAGACCAGGAGACTTGGTCAAAAGAATATCAAGAAATGGAATCCTTTTATAAAGGTCAAGTTAAAGAAAAAGTAGCCCAACTAGCCCACTATAATGAAGATCCTTCGATCAATGAAGATTTACAACAAATTGATGACTTTCTATTAGAATTAAAAGGCGAACTAAAGGATACCCCAAAAGGAAGTGAAGAACAAATTGTTAACGCATTGATCAGTAATTATAAAACCAAATTAGCCATACTCGAACGAGTATTGGACCGTATTCAATCAACTAATCAAGAAACTATTAAAAAATCTGAAGAAAATGAGAGAATTGACATTTAGATGCTTGTTTGTGCTTCTGGTTTTTAGCCTAGGGCAGATCGATATAAAGGCCGAAAGGACTATTCCTTCTCGATTAACCCAAACTGCTATTAAGAAAGAACACACAAAAATTATTAAAAAAGAATTTGATATTTCCGATGACGGTAAAGTAAGTATTTCTAATCGACATGGAGAAGTGAACATCAATACCTGGGAAAAACAATCGGTGAAAATTGAAATTACTATTACCGTAGATGAACGGAGTGAGGATAAGGCTCGTGAAATGTTTGACCGGATTAATATTGATTTTTCAAATGGTAAAAATTACGTTGAAGCACAAACAGATATCGAATCTAAATCAAGAAGTTGGTGGTGGGGCTCATCTGATAACAATGATTACACAATTGACTATGAGGTTTATATGCCACAAGGCAATAGCTTGGAATTACAAAATAAATATGGCAATGCTTATGTCTCTTCATTAGATGGCGAAGCCGATATTCAAGTCAAATACGGTAACGTGCGAGTAGAAGAAATAGGCGGTCGATTGGATATAAGGCTTGGATATGGTAATGGTACGGTGATTAGAAGTAAAGATGCAAATGTAGAAGTGAGCTATGGAAATATGAGGATTAAAGAAGCCGGGGATGTGATCATGGAAAGTAAATATTCCAAAGTATATGTTGATCACGCGGGTGATGTAAAAAGCACCAGCAAATATGATACCTATGAAATAGGAGAAATTAAGGATTTTAAAAATCAAGGAAAATACGATCATATAGAAATTGTCTCCGCAGAAAGTATTAGAGCTTCCGCTAAATACAGCGACTTTAAAGTAGAGAAAATAATGCACCATGCAGATTTTGATTTGGCCTATGGTAATGTAACGGTTGAATCTTTAGCGAAAAATTTTACGGAAGTACAACTTCTAGGACGATATACTCAATTTAAAATCCATGTTGAAGATGGAGCTAATTACAAACTAGATGCCGTCACCAAATACGCCGGAGTAGGTTATCCTGATAAAATGGATGTGGTATATGAGAAGGAAAAAGGTTCGTCTGTTGAAGTAGAGGGATACATGGGAGGAGACAAAAATACAGTCCAAGTGATTAAAGCTCGCTTAGATTATGGAGGAATTAAAGTAAGAGAAGAGTAATAATTTTTGACGAAAGTCTACAGATAAAAGCCAAAATATCAGAGAAAAATATTTTCAGATACCAAATTGTTATTTGAAAACCAGTCTATTTTTATAACAGAAGCTACATTGACGAGTTCATACATTTCGTTAATGTAGCTTTTTTGTATCTTGCCTGTTAGTGAAGCCGTCACTAATATTTTGTTTTATTAAAAAATAGACAAGTTATTGATGTATATGGCTTCTTTATTGCTAATTTAATGGTGAAAACTACTGGTATAATTTCAAAAAACCTCCAAAGAGCTTGAAATTTTATTTTTTGACTTTTATTAAATACATACTATGGATATCAAATTTTGTGGAGCAGCACAACAAGTCACAGGAAGTGCTCATTTGCTCACCTTAGATAATGGATATAAAATTTTATTGGATTGTGGTTTGTATCAAGGAAGAAATAGAGATATGGAAAACTTCAATCAAACTTGGCTTTTTGAGCCTTCAGAGATCGACTGTTTGATCTTATCTCATGCTCATATTGATCATACGGGAAGAGTTCCAAAATTAGTTAAAGATGGTTTTGATGGAGAAATCTATAGTACGCATGCCACTAGAAGTCTGTGTTCCATTATGCTATTGGATAGTGCTAAAATCCAAGAAAGAGACGCAGAATATTACAATAAAAGACAATTAAAGAAGAGGAAGAAAAGAAAAAAAATAAAGAAAAGAAAGTTGCGTAAACCGCTTTACACCAGTGAGGATATTCCTCCAACAATGGGACGTTTTGTAGGCGTAGGATATAATCGATGGAAACGAATCAATGAAGATGTAGAAGTGTTATTTCGAGATGCAGGTCATATATTAGGAAGTGCAAGCGTAACTTTGAGAATCAAAGAAGGAGGCAAAACTAAAATGTTTGGCTTTACAGGAGATATCGGTCGGCCAGAACGTCCGATTCTAAGAGATCCTCAACCGATGCCCAAAGTGGATTATTTGATTTGCGAGTCTACCTACGGAAATAAAGAACATAGTGCAGCTCCTGCAGAATTGGAACGATTCTTAAAAATTATTCAAGCGACTTGCTTAGATAAAAAAGGTAAATTGATCATTCCTGCTTTTAGTGTGGGGCGAACACAGGAGATTGTTTACATGTTAGACCAATTAGAAACAGCTGGCCGTCTACCCAAAATTCCCGTGTATGTGGATAGTCCATTAGCGGTTAATGCAACGACTATTTTTGGTTCGCATCCAGAATGTTATGATGAGAATTTGAGTGAATATTTATTGATAGATGAAAACCCTTTTGGCTTTAATAACCTGACCTATATTCGAGAAGTAGCTGTTTCAAAATCACTCAATGAAACCAAAGAACCTTGTATTATTATCAGTTCTTCAGGAATGATGAATGCGGGTCGAGTTCGACATCATTTGTTCAACAATATTGATAATGCTAAAAATACTTTACTGATTGTAGGTTATTGTTCTCCAGATACACCAGGTGGAATGCTTCGGGATGGAATAGAAAGAATCAAATTATATGGAGAATGGAAGCCGGTTAATATAGAGATAGAAATCATGGATTCTTTTTCTGCACACGGAGATCGAAATGAAATGTTAGATTTCATAAGTAATCAAAAACAGAATTTGAAACAGTTGTTTTTGGTTCATGGAGTGATGGATAGACAAACAGAATTTAAAGAATTTTTGCATAAGAATGGCTTTCCTAAAGTGGCAATACCTGCACTAGGAGAGGAGTTTGTTTTATCGTCTGGGAAAAAAAAGAAAAAATAGTTGGAAGTACTGTCTTCCTTTTTTAGACAAAAAAGGAAGACAGTATTTTAGTTTTGTGTTTGTTATTTCAAAGTGTGTGTTAAAGCTTAATATCAATCTTTATTGATAATATTAATTTTGCCCATGTCACCAAACAGTTCTCTAGACCTTTTGTTATAAGCCATGGCAGCCTCCTCTGGTGTAACATACATGCCAATGTGTACCGTTTTTTGATCAATGGAAATGACTGCTCTAAATTTATTATTTTCTTTATACACACCTGTGTAGCCTGTTTTACTGGTTGTTCTTCTACGACGACTAGCAATAGACCGAGATCTCCACTCAATGTTATCCAACCGACAATCTAATTTATTCCCATTTCTAGCGCCAACTAAATTGTTTTTAGTAGAACGCTTTTTACCGAGAAATTTTTCAGCGACAAAACGATGGAGGTAAATAGTTTTGGTAGTGTAGCCATCTCCTTTTTTATTTGCACTTACTTTTTGGAATACAGCACAACCACTCGAATGCCTGCGGAGATTGTTGACGAAGTCAACTTTTTTCAAAGATTTGTTTGTTGTTAAATAATCAAATACGTGATCATCTAACATGACGATGTCTTCAGCGTTTTTCAGCTTAATTTTTTTAGTCATGGTTAAATGGGGTTTGTAAAATAACAGATCAAAAATATTGATCAATTATGAGTTTGTTATTTTTACAACAATAACTTATCATAATTTCACAATTACAGTAGACCGCTATTTATTGTTAATAAAAACATTGTTTACACAAGGTTGAAATAAAGATAAGAAAAAAAAAACATTCGTTTTGTTTTTTTAAAAAAAAGAAAGGTTTAAGTTTTTTATACAAATTTATATTGTGATACTCTACCGGATGATTTTCGTTAATTGGACTAAATCTTTTCACCTTAAAGCGGAAACCTATTTGTCTGTATGAATGTGTCCTTTTTAAAATCACAAAACAAAGAAAACAAAGTCTTTTATTTTGCATTCCTTTTACTCCCTTGTGGTTGAAAAAAAATCACCGGGTAGACTATTAACTGGAAAAGGATTTTCAATGAAGAATAAATGAATGAAACCTTTTATTTTATTGGAAATTTGAGCGGTCTAATTTTTCATGGTTTGTAACCATAAATTTATGCTTTACTTTTTTTGATCCAATGTTGAAATGTTTTATTTCAATTGATTTTGTAATAAAATTTTGCATCATTTTTGTAAAGTAGGTGATAAATACTAGATGAACTAATATGAATCAATTTGCTTAATTTTGGCCAAAATCCTTTTTTTACGGCTTACAAATGACAACTATGAAGCATTTACTAAAAAACAAGAAACGATTGGATCTACTTGGACGTTAGAATAATAATAAAAAGAACAGTTTTCTAACTTTAAGATTATCTTAAAGGTCTTATTATAATAAAATGCGTTTTAATTAGGTTTGAAATTCCGAAAAAAGACAGAAATGAACAAAACGAAGATAAATTGGCTTTCCATTTTTTTATTCCTAATATGTGTCATATATGGTTGTGAAAGAGCCAATAAATTTGATGAGTATGAACTGACCGATTTAGATGCTGAATTCGCAATACCTCTATTTACAACAGACTTTACTTTAGCTGATCTGATAGAAAACTTTGATGATTCTACTAATGTGACTTATGATGAAAATGGTCTTTTGATATTTAGATATCAAGGAGAATCTGTCGCCAGAAGTAGTGAAGATATCTTCAAGGTTTTGGATACTATTAATGGAGTGCCTATTCCGTTTTTGGATACCATTAATTCCTTGCCTTTTGAACCACCCAATGGCGTAATCATTGATCGAGCTATTCTCAAATCAGGGATTATTGCGACCTGGGGATTTTCAGTAGAACACGAAGAAGATGTAACAGGTACGATGGTTTTTCCCTCACTTGTAAAAGACGGTCAACCTTTGCAAAGTTCTATCTCATTGACTTATACCGGAACGACCCCAATGATTGGTTTTAAAGGAGGAGAGGGACTTGATTTGAGCGGATATGAGTTAGAGGTGGAAGATGATTCGGTTACAGTCGAATTTCATATTTTTAGAGAACAAAGTGAGATTATGGATACCATGGTTGGTGCGTTTATCCAGTTTTCTGATGTTCGTGCATCTTATGTAGAAGGTTATTTAGGAAATGAATTATACGAATTCGATAGAGATACTATACTGATAGATGCCTTCGATGATTGGCAAGAAGGAGAAGTCTCATTTGTTGATCCACAAATTCAAATTCGAATAGAAAATTCTTTTGGTTTTCCTGTTCGATCTTATACCAATGTATTGGATATATTGACAAAAGATGATGAAGTCATTTCTTTGGAAAGTGAATTTACTGAAGTTGGTGGTCCTGGTATTGACTTCGAATATCCTCTTCTCAATGAAGTAGGTGAGGTCAAGTTAACTGAGTTTACTTTTGATAAAACAAATTCTAATATTGATGTGGTCGTAAGCTCTGGGCCAGCAGCTGTTGATTATGATTTTGAGGCTTATCCCAATCCGGATAATGATACCACTATTCGAGGTTTTTTAACAGATAGTAGTTCTTTCCTAGCACAAGTTGAGGTAATATTACCTGTGAATGGAACCTTGGCAGATTTTGGTGTTTTTGATACGTTAAAAGTAGAAACCTTTGATTTTGATATCGACTTAGGAGAATTTGGCGAAGCAGATTATGCAGAGTTTAAATTGGTAACAACCAATGAAATGCCTTTGGATATCGACTTACAATTATACTTTGCAGATGAGAATGGTCAAATTATAGATTCTCTTTTTGAAAGGGCTCAACGAATTATTCTTGCGGCTCCAGTTGATGAGAATGGAAACGTTATACAAGCGATTCGGAAAGAAACTTTTTCCCGTATGGAAAATGAACGATTTGAAAGATTGAATCAAACCAGAAATTTAATTTTGGAAAGCGGTTTTTCAACCTTAAATAATGGAAGCACCAATGTACAGTTAAGAGGAATGCAAAATGTAGATATTGGAATGGGATTGAAATTTGGAGTGAGTAAGCAATAGTTTTTAAAACATATTCTTATCGCAATTTGCTAAAAAAATTAAACGATCAAAAGAAGATTTCTGATTTTGAGACTTATTAAATACCTTGCTTGATGTCATCAAATAAAAATGAAACGCTAAAGAAGATGAGAGAATTTTTGTTACTGCGATGTAATAAATCCGTCTCCCTAATTCTTTGTCATATATTCTTTTACCTTTCGGTAAATGCTCAACAAGAACTTGGACTTCATTTCTTACCCAACACCTTACAAGCCGCTAAAACGAATCCTGCATTACTTCCAAAAGACAAACTGATAATTGGATTGCCTAACGGATATTTTAATCTATTACATACCAGTGGGACACTCAACGATATTCTTGATTTTGATGATAACGATGGACCAACCAAAGTGAAAGTAAATAGCTGGATCGATCAGTTGAGTCCCGAAAACCTATTTCAAGGAAATATAGAATTAGAAACATTTCAATTGTTTTATCGATTCGGTAAGTTATCGTTAAACTTGAATCATGCGGTTAAATTTGATACTCGCTTTTTTTATCCAGACACTTATATCAAATTATTGGGGAATGGAAATGCCCAATTTGCAGGAGAAACAATTGAGTTTGGACCAGACTTACAGGTTAATGCACATCATGAAATTGGCTTAGGAATAGGCTATGATATTTCTGATAAGATAACAGTTGCAGGAAAAATAAAACTGCTACAAGGATTAGGTAATATTTCAACAGTCAATCCGCAAGCATCTATTTTTACGGATGATGACATTTACAGAATTACAGTAAAATCACAGTATTCAATCAACGGAACCGATTTTATTTCATTGGATAACAATGGAAACTTTGATCTAGATTTTTCTGATTATAAAATTGGAAATCTCTTCACTGGAAATACTGGGGTTGGATTCGATTTTGGAATCGTTGTCAAACCAATGGAACAGCTAACTATCGCAGCTAGCATCATCGATATTGGCCAGATCAATTGGAAAGAAAAGGTATCCAACTTCAGCACCAATATTGATAAAACTTACGAAGGAGTAGCGATTGATTTTCCAGCATTACTTAAAGGAGAAGAAGCAGATTTTTCCAGCATTGATACCATTGATTTTGAGAATCTTTTTAATTTCAGAGAAACTGCAGTATCCTATTCTACCAAATTACCCAATAAAATATACCTCAGTGCATCGTATCAACTCAAGATGTTTACGTTCGGAGCTTTATATCATTCTGAATCTTTCAGAGGTGAAAGAGAAAATGCTTTTGCTGTAAATGCTACGGCACAAATTGCTAAATTTTTCACACTCGGTGCGACCTATTCTAATCGCTTTGATGACACTCATAACATCGGTGTCAACACTACACTAAAATTAGGGCCAGTCCAAGTCTTTGCTGTTTCTGACAACATCATGGCAGCCTTCCAACCTTACGATAGTCAACAAGTAAATGCACGCGTCGGTTTAAACATAGTCATCGGTCAACTTTTTAATAAGGAAAAGCTTATAGAAGAATAATTAGATCCAATAATTTCATTTGGTTGATCAAATTTATTGGCTTGGTCAAAGCTAAAACTTGAAAGAGTTCCTGAGTGAATACCTTTATCGATTTAACCCAAATTTAAATATAAAGCCCCGAATAATTTCGTTTGTAGAAAAGTAAATGACCAGATTTCAACTTAAACTTTTGAAGAAATTTTTCATTGGATATTGATGACGCAATATTTCACTAACTCGCTCTGATCTGCCTGTGATCAGCCTCACTTCATGACAAGTCAATAAGATGACCTCATGACCTCTCTTTACTGAAAAAAGAGAATTTAAGAGAGGAGATTTTTTATTTAAATATTTACCTAGGCAACCCTTTCTCTAAAAATTTCGTGTTAGCTTGTAGACGATCATATGACATCAACTACATTACAACAATTATTGGAGTCCTGTAAAGCAGGAAAACGCGATAGCCAAAAAGAGTTATATCGCTACTTTTATAATTATGGAATGACCGTGTGTTCGCGTTATGCCCATGATCGAGAAGAAGCTAGAGAAATTTTAAATGATGGATTTCTAAAAGTTTTTACAAATCTAAATCAATACGATAGTAGTCGCTCATTCAAAGCTTGGTTCAATCGTATTTTGGTCAATACATGTATTGATTACTTTCGTAAAAATAAATCCAATCCACAAGTAGTAGATTTGATTCATGCGCAACATGTGGAGGTGTCGCCTACGGCAATTCAACAATTATCAGCGGCAGAAATTTCAGCATTAGTACAAAAACTTTCCCCAAGCTATCGGATGGTTTTTAATCTATATGTAGTAGATGGATTCAAGCATAAAGAGATTGCAGAAAAATTAGGAATTAGTATAGGTACTTCAAAGTCAAATTTGGCGAAAGCCAGAGTCAAATTAAAAGCAATGATTCATTCATTGGAGGATAAAAAAAGTAAGTATGGATAATAAGGAATTTGATGATTTAATGGGGGATAAGTTACGACCGGAACAATCATTTGATTTTCGAGAGCTAGACTGGAAGGACTTGTCTCAAAAGTTAGATAACCAGGATCGTAAAAAAAGAGTCGTCCCATTTTGGTTTTGGAAGAGCATGGGAGCTATTGCTACTATCGCGATCATTTTCTTTTTGTACAATGAGTTAGAACAAACAAAAAAGATAGTTAAAGACTTAGAACTAAATGTCAATGAAAAGAATCTAACAATAAGGGATACAATATACCAAGAAATAACCATCACAGAATACGATACGATTCGCAAAACCATACTAGTCGAACAACTAGAAAAAAGACAATCACTGCTTAAAGTAGGATTGAAAAAAACTAAAGATGAGATATCTGATATTTTTATAAAAAATGCAGGTCAAGGAAAAGACTTAATAATAAGTAAGGGGCAAGAAGCATGCAACTGTGATGAAGAAAAATCGAAAAATGTAGAAAATCCATTGCAACGGATAACGGATAAAAAGATGGTCAAAGAGAACTTGTCAGGCCAGACACCAACTATTCCGAGAATAGATTTTTATAATCAAATCAATATACAAAGTCAGAACAAAAGTTTATTACCACAGAAAAGACGACTATTGGTTTTACCGGACTATCAAATTTTGCCTGTAACTAAAATTCGAAAAAAGGAAGGACCTAAAAAATTTAGCATCGGTTTACTGGGCGCGTGGCATTTACCTGAAAAACAAACGATTCCAGGTTATACACCAGATGGTTTTTTTAATCAAAATGGAAATGAGTTAGGCATGAGAATAGAATTCATGTTGAACAATAATTGGACACTCACGGGAGAGGTTACTCATCAAAAAATAAATTTTCAAACCAACAACAGCAGTTTGATTCAAGATTTACTTATTGTAGAAGAATTACCATCGGGTATAGATACTTTGAACGTGGATCAAACAAATAATAATTATGCGATTGGTTTAAAATATTTTTTGCGAAAGCATCGAAAATTGCAACCATATACAAATATTAGGTTACAAGCATCCTCTAGTTTAAAACAAAACATATCAGGAAGTATTCCAGGAGGCGTTTATACAGAACCAGAAGGATATGAAGCAACAGAAAAAAAATCAGATATTCAGGTACAATCCATCGAAACGGGATTAGGATTTCAGTATCATTTAACGTCAGCCATCAGTTGGCAAATAGAAGGAAACTATTATTTTTATTTACATAAAAAAGAAGATCGATTTAGATCTAATGTTGCCTTTAAAAGCTCTTTGTTATACCATTTTTAAGTAAAAAATATAAAGCTAAACAATTATTCGTTTGAAAAAGATGTTGGTTTATTATTGACCGACAAATAAATAATTATTATGAAAAGAAGAAATCTTTTAAAACTACTTCCCCTATCAGGAACCATTCCTTTTTTAGGTTTCAAAACAGCTGGAAACACACCCGATTCTGATTGCGTAACCACTACAGATATTCAAGGCCCTTTTTATATTGCGAATGCACCGGCTTCCGCTTCTCTAGCACCAGATAATGCATCAGGAGAAGTTTGTTTTATGACGGGGACGGTGTATTACAACGATTGTAACACCCCGATAAAAAATGCTTTAGTAGATGTTTGGCATGCTAATGATGATGGTGCTTATGAAGATGATCATTATCGAGGAAGGGTGTGGACAGATGAAGGAGGAAATTATTCTTTTCGAACGATCCTTCCCGGAAAATATTTAAACGGGAGTCAATTTCGCCCAAGACATTTTCATTACAAAGTCAGCAAGGATGGAGATGCTGAATTGACCACGCAGATTTACTTTGAAGGAGATACCTCAATTCCCATTGATCCGTGGGCATCGAATGAAAGTGCAGCAGAAAGAATCATTCCTGTAACAATGGATGACTATGAGAATTTACATGGAGTTGCCAATATTATTTTGAATATCGATCCACCTTTGACCAATGGAACTGAGGATCAAGGATCAAATGAAATTCCGAATCAATCACATATTCGAAATATCACACCTAATCCTTTTAGAGGAAACGGTGTAGTAGAATTTTTTGTAAAAAATGCTGGAAAAATTTCTATAGAATGCTATGCCATAAATGGCAAAATGGTTAAAAAAATAATCGATAAAAAACACTTTGCGGATGGACTAACTTCCTTAGAAATGGATGCCAATAGTTCATTAGGTTTAAAAATGCCAAGCGGTATTTATGTCCTTCGTCTATTAGAAAATGAGGTAGCTGTAGATGCGAAGCGATTTGTATTGGTTTAAAGAACCATCCATTTTAATTTGTTGAATATTCAAGTGATTTATCATTTTATTAGATAATATGTTTAAAAATAAAGTTATGAAAAAAATAATCTATGTTGTAAGCTGGTGTTTGTTATTAGGGTGTAATAAAAAAGATTTGGCAATGTCTTCGTTAACCTATGACGAAGCATTGTCTCAACAATTAATTGAGTATGATTTCCAAGATAGGCACTATCTATTGACGGAAATTACAAATGGAGAGGGAGCATTTTTTGATGCATCTAATGTTTCGTTTGGGACAGAAAAAAGAGTGCGTAATCTTATGGAAGGATTATCTTCAGAAGAAGGTATTTTTAGTCGGAGTATTTCTGCCGCAGTTCCAAATGAACAAAGTGGGGAGAGCCATTTTGAAACATTCGGGCTTCACTTATATAAAAAAGTGACTCGAACTTCAATAGATAATCTTACCGATAAATATATATCGAATGAAAATTTTCAAACTGATTTTTTAAGCCTCGGAAAGGTAAGTATGAAAAATAAGCATGGACAAATTAGCTATCATCAAACCTATTTAGTTTCCGACATGTTTGAAGATGTGAATGCGACTGAAGTTACCTTTACAGAAATAAAAAAGATATCAGATAAAGAAAATGCCTTCTTTGTTTCGGGGACTTTTGAAACCTTTTGGGAAGCTAGTTTTTGGAAATCAAATCTCACTAATGGTGAATTCAAACTAGTGATTGAAAATTAGGCTAAGAAAATCTACTTCAACAAATTTATTGTTGAAGTAGATTTTTTTAAGATGTGTATTGTTTACCAACTACTTACTTTCTCAATTCCTTTCGTAAAATTTTCCCAACAGTAGATTTCGGCAATTCTTTTCTAAATTCTACTTCTTTAGGCACCTTATATCCAGTAAGTGATTCCCGACAAAATTCAATAACCTCTTTTTCCGACAAGGACTTATCTTTTTTTATAATAAAAACTTTCACGACTTCTCCCGATTTCTCATGAGGAACGCCAATGGCAGCAACATCCAATACCTTTTCATGCATGGCAATGACATCTTCAATTTCATTTGGATAAACATTGAATCCAGAAACCAAAATCATATCTTTTTTACGATCTACAATTTGAAAATATCCATCCTCTGACATCTTTCCAATATCACCAGTACTTAACCAACCATCTTTCAAAACCTTCGCTGTTTCTTCAGGTTTATTGTAATATCCTTTCATGACTTGAGGACCTTTTATTTGAATTTCACCAACAGATTCTGCGGGTAAAATATTTCCTTCTTCATCCACAATTCGCATATCTGTAGAGGGTGCAGGAATTCCAATCGTACCACTTCGACCAGATCCATCAATGGGGTTAATGGTCGCCACTGGAGATGTTTCTGTTAATCCATAACCTTCTGAAAGTGGAGCTTTAGTGAGTGCTTCCCAACCTTCTGAAACTGATTTTTTAACAGCCATTCCACCACCGATAGCGGCTTTCAGTTTGCTAAAGTCTAATTGACGAAAAGATTTATCATTCAACAATGCATTAAAGAGCGTATTAACCCCTGTCATTAAGGTAATATCAAAAGTTTTGAAAGCCTTCGTAATGGTAGAAAGGTCACGCGGATTAACAATCAAGACCGTTAAAGAACCAATACTCATTAGCGCCAAGCAATTGACCGAAAATGCAAAGATATGATACATCGGAAGAGGAGATAAAGCAATCTCTTTACCTTCTTCTGTCTCATTGGCGATGGCAGCTCGAATTTGCTGCATATTGGAAACTAGATTCCGATTGGTCAGCATCGCCCCTTTTGAAACGCCTGTCGTTCCTCCGGTGTATTGTAAAGAAATGACATCTTCTGGTTGACCTTGATGTGTTGTAAGTGTAAATTTCTTGCCCTGAGCAATAGCTTCCTTAAAAGTAACGGTATTGGCAATATTGTAAGTTGGCACCATTCGTTTGACCTTTCGGATAGCAAAGTTGACCATACTTCCTTTGAAGAGGCCTAATAATTCTCCGATACTAGTTACGATGACTGTATTAATGCTCGTTTCGCCGATCACCTTTTCTAAATTGCTGGCAAAATTCTCAGCAATGATAATCGCCTTAGCTCCAGAATCATTGAATTGATGCTTCATCTCTCTTGGAGTATAGAGTGGATTGATGTTGACCACAATCAAGCCAGCACGTAATGCGCCAAATAATGCAATAGGATATTGCAAGAGGTTAGGCATCATCAAAGCTATTTTATCACCAGGCAATAAACCTCTTGAAAGAAGATAAGCACCAAAATGTCGAGAATAGGAATCAACTTCCGAAAAACTGAGCGTCTTGCCCATACATGCAAAAGCCGGTTTTTTACCATATTTCTTTAAAGTTTCCTCAATCATGCTTACCAAAGTAGGATAGGCATCAGGATTTATATTAGCGGGAATACCAACAGGATAGGTTTTTAACCAAGGACGATCTGAACTCATAAGTTTATACTATTTTTAAAAATTTGGCCTAAAAAAGTAGAATAAATGTACAAAATTTCTATTTGAATAAAAATTTGATTCTTATCATCTGGTTTGAAGCAGATCAATATGTAGAAACGCCTATTTTTCTTTTTTTTATAAAACCTTAATTTTCAATGTGTTTATCTTTTATTTTAGAATAAATAGATGTACCTTTGCACCGCTAAAAATATTTCTTAACCTTGTCTTCTTTTTTTACGAAAAAATGAAGGCTACAAATCACGAGGATTCTTTATGTCAGAAGAAGAAAAGAACCTTGAAACAGGAGACAATACTCCTAAAGAAGCTACTGCACCAGCAGCAGAAGCAACCGCTACAGAAGAAACAAATGTAGATGCCATCAAACTAGAAGAATTGGTCGAAGGCCAAGATCTATCTGGAACAGCTCATGATGATTTTGATTGGGATAAAGGTAATCGACATGCTCTTCCTTATACTGCAAGCGAAGTTGAAGCTTATCTAAAAGAATATGACTCTACCCTTACTGCCGTATTAGAAGGTGAAATCGTAAAAGGTAAAGTATCATCTATTAGTGCTGGCGATCTTGTTTTAGATATTAATTACAAATCAGATGGTCTAGTACCTCTTTCTGAATTTCGGGATACGCCGGACCTTGCGGTTGGCGATTTCGTAGAAGTTTATGTTGAAAAACAAGAAGACGAACGTGGTCAGTTAATTCTTTCTCGTCGGAAGGCAAAATTATTGCGTTCTTGGGAAAGTATTGTTGATTCTTATACTAATGGTACCGTCATTAAAGGTGTTGTCGTTAGTAAAACAAAAGGTGGATTAATTGTAGATGCCAATGGATTGGAAACTTTCCTTCCTGGATCTCAAATTGATATCAAGCCTATCATTGATTACGATGCATACGTTGGTAAGCAAATGGAGTTCAAAGTCGTTAAAATTAACGAACAAATTAAGAATGCCGTTGTTTCTCACAAAGCATTAATCGAAAGTGATCTTGCAGAACAAAGAGAAGCGATCATTGCAAGCTTAGAAAAAGGCCAAGTACTAGAAGGATTGGTTAAAAACTTAACTGACTTCGGTGCATTCCTTGATTTAGGTGGAGTAGATGGTCTACTATATATTACAGATATTTCATGGGGACGTATTTCACACCCAAGTGAAGTATTAGCATTGAACCAAAAAATCAATGTTGTTGTATTAGACTTTGACGAAAACAAGAAGAGAATTTCTCTTGGTTTAAAACAATTACAACCACATCCGTGGGAAGTATTGACCAGCGAAATTGCTGAAGGTGCTACCGTTAAAGGTAAGATTGTCAACATCGAAGATTATGGTGCATTCCTTGAAATTCAACCAGGTGTGGAAGGATTGATCCACGTTTCAGAAGTAACTTGGAGCAACCAACCAATCAACGCGAGAGAATACTTCAAACTAGGACAAGAGTACGATGCTAAAGTGGTCACTATTGATCGAGAAGATCGAAAAATGTCTCTTAGTGTAAAACAATTGTCTAATGATCCTTGGAGTGAAATCGAAACTATTTTCCCTATAGACAGCCGTCATTCAGGAGAAGTGAAAAACTTGACTCCTTATGGTGTTTTCGTTGAATTGAAAGAAGGTATCGGTGGAATGGTTCATATCTCTGATCTTTCTTGGACTAAGCGTTTTTCTCATCCTTCTGAGTTTACGAAGAAAGGAGAGACAATCGAAGTAGTTATTCTGGAGATTGATAAAAATTCACGTAAATTATCTCTAGGTCATAAGCAGATTGAAGAAAATCCATGGGACACTTTCGAACAAGTATTCCCAGTTGGTTCTTACCATGAAGCTACGATCTTACGTCGAGATGATCGAGGAGCTATTGTGCAATTACCATATGGTTTGGAAGCTTTTGCTCCAATCAAACACATCCGAAAAGAAGATGGTCAAACAGCAAATGTTGATGAAACATTAACTGTAAAGGTGATCGAATTCAACAGAGATGATAAACGAATTCTTGTTTCTCACTTAAGATATCTTGATGATATCCGTAGAGAAGCAGATGAAACGGTAAAGAAAGCAAAAGATACAGCTGTCAAGCAAACGCGTAAGCAAATTAAAACGACACAATCTAAAGTTGAAAGAACGACTTTAGGTGAGTTAGCTGACTTTTCTCAATTGAAAGTACAATTACAGGGAAATGAAGAAGCAAAAGCTGCTAAGCCGGAGCCTAAAAAAGCAGAACCTGCAAAACCAGTAGTTGAAGAAGCAAAGGCTGCACCTGTTGAAGAAGTAAAAGCAGAGGCTGTTGTAGAAGAAGCTGTTGCACCAGTTGTAGAAGAAGTGGAAGATATCGAAATCGAAATCGAAGAAGAAGTAGTTGAGGTTGCTGAAACAACGACCCCAGATAACTTAAAAATTGTCGAAGGAATCGGTCCTAAAATCGAAGAGTTGTTACACAATGCGGGTATCAAAACTTACTCTGCTCTAGCAGAATCTTCTGCGGATAAGGTGAAAGAGATTCTTGCAGCTGCAGGTAATCGTTACAAAATGCACGATCCAACTACTTGGCCAAAGCAAGCTGAAATGGCTGCTGCTGGGAAGTTTGACGAATTGAAAGTATGGCAAGATGAATTACAAGGTGGTAAAGCCTAAATTTTTCTTGTAACAAAATATAATCCCTACTTGGTAGTTTACCTCGTAGGGATTTTTTATTTTGATTATCTTCCTTATTTTAGATTAAATAAAAAATCAAAACCATGAAATTTATTCTATTTTCATTTCTTTCTTTTTTATGCTTATTTACATCCTGTGAGAATCAATCTCAACCTTCACATCCAACAAATGCTAAGCATATAGGAAAAATAAATAAATCCGATTTTGCAACAAAGCTAAAATCAACTTCCAATCCACAACTAATAGATGTCAGAAAGCCAGAAGAGTTTGCTGCTGGCAAGCTAGAAGGTGCGATTAATTTGAATTTTTACGATAAAGACTTTAATGAACAAATTGCCAAACTAGATAAAGATCGTCCAGTTTTCATTTACTGTAAAAGTGGAGGAAGAAGTGGAAAAAGTACAAAGATAATGTCCAAAATGGGATTTAAAGAAGTGTATGATTTAGAAGGAGGTTATGATGGCTGGACGCCAAAATAATGAAGGTCTGAGTAAGTTTGTAGCCTAGTAAAACGTCATTCTAAAATTTTTCACAAGGACGAACTACAGACCAGTGACTAATGACTATTTCTTCTTTTCCGCTTACCAAAAAATTTACGATCAACAACCAACAAACCGAAAGATTCACAGTCTTCCTTAGTTTGTTTAGCGTGATGATAACCATGTGCTCTAAGGATCGCTCTAGAATATCGACTATCCAATTGTCGAAACCATTTGAAGCGTTGATGAATGTATACATCATGGATTAAGAAATAAATTAAACCATAGATAGAAATACCTACTCCAATAAAAAATACCCAATGGTAAGTTGGTAAAGATCCAAGGATATAACAAAACATACTTGGAATCGCAAAGACTAAGAAAAAGCGATCATTTTTTTCGAAAAAACCAGTTTTTTCATGTGGTTTATGGTGATCTTCATGCCAAGACCAAAGGATTCCATGCATTAAATATTTGTGTGCAAACCAAGCAACGAATTCCATTCCAATAATAGAAAGAAAGGTGATGACAAAATATAAAAAATAGGTCATTATCTAGTTTTTAGACTTTAAAATAGATTAGATATAATCTTTGTTTATCCCAAAAGTAACGGAACATTATTTCTTTACATAGGTAACCTAAAACAAAAAAAAATGTTTGCTTTTATTCAAAGTATAAGTAAAGGTTTTTTATTTGATGCTTAAACAAAAAGCTAAAGGTCTTGTTTCTACGCTGTATTTCGGCATTTTAAAAGAAAGAATATCAGTAAAAAGTAAAAGCTTAGAATTTTGAGCGATTACCACATTTTTTTTATTTTAAAAAATCATATTTTCTCAACATCTTAAAATACAACTTTTGGCTAAGAAAGTAATTGTTATCGGTTCCGGGTTTTCAGGTATTTCTGCAGCATGTTTTTTAGCAAAGAAAGGCTATGATGTGACCATCCTAGAAAAGAATGAAAGTGCCGGCGGTCGTGCCAGATCATTTGAAGCGGAAGGTTTTACTTTTGATATGGGACCAAGTTGGTATTGGATGCCGGATGTATTTGATAACTTTTTTGCTCAGTTTGGTAAAAAGGTTTCGGACTATTATGACCTAATTCGATTAGACCCTTCTTATGCTGTTTTTTTTGGTGAGAATGATGTTGTCGATATACCTGCCAAGATGGACGAGCTAGAAAAGTTATTCGAAAGCTACGAACCAGGTAGTGGAGAAAAATTACGCGAATTCCTCAAAGATGCTCAATACAAATATGAACTCAGCATGAGTGAGTTTGTATTTAAGCCAGGGCTTTCGCTTTTTGAATTCGCAGATTATCGGGTTGTAAAATCACTGTTTCATATCAATCTTTTTCGTTCTATCTCTGCACATATCAGGGGATATTTCAAAAACGAAAAATTGATAGAATTACTAGAATTTCCTGTTCTTTTTTTAGGGGCAAAACCAAAAGATACTCCAGCCTTGTACAGTATCATGAATTATGCGGACATGTCACTTGGAACTTGGTATCCTATGGGAGGGATGCATAAGATTGTAGAGGGAATGTTAAAACTAGCGGGCGAACTCGGAGTTAAAATAAAATTGAATCAAGAGGTTAAGCAAATCTATATTCCAAATGGTCATGCTAAAAAAGTGATGACCCAGAATGCAGAATACGAAACAGATATTGTAGTGGGTGGAGCGGATTATCATCATATTGAGCAAAATATTTTGGAACCACAATTCAGAAAATATTCTCCTCAGTATTGGGATAAAAGAACAATGGCACCTTCTTCTTTATTATTTTATATTGGCCTGAATAAGAAACTAAAAAACTTGCAACATCATAATTTATTTTTTGATGAAGATTTTCTCTTACACGCAGAAGAAATTTATGATCGGCCTAAATGGCCATCCCGACCTTTGTTTTATACCTGTGTTCCATCTCTTATAGATAAAAGTGTAGCGCCTGAAGGTTGTGAGAATTTATTTATCTTAATTCCGCTAGCGCCAGATTTAGAAGACACAGAAGAAATACGAGAAAAATATTATAATATTGTGATGGATCGATTAGAAAATCTAACGGATCAAACAGTTCGGGATGCTGTCATTTATAAACGATCTTTCGCACATAATGATTTTAAGAATGACTATTTTGCCTTTAAAGGAAATGCTTATGGTCTAGCGAATACTTTAACCCAAACAGCAATATTAAAACCTAAAATTAAGAGCAATAAGGTGAAAAATTTATTCTATACAGGTCAATTGACTTCTCCTGGTCCTGGCGTTCCTCCATCTATTATTTCGGGGGAAGTTGTAGCCACACAAATTGAAAAATTGTTTAAGCCCTAACACCTAATTTTTATGATGAAGCTATATGATAAGACTTGCATTGAATGTAGTTGTTTGATCACCAAACGATATAGTACCTCTTTCTCAATGGGAATTCGAGCATTTGCTAAAGAATATCGACCACCGATTTGTTCGATTTATGGCTTTGTTCGATTTGCAGATGAAATTGTTGACACCTTTCATCAACATAATAAAAAGGAATTATTAGATCAATTTCGTAAAGATACTTATGAAGCGATAGAAATTGGGATTAGTCTCAATCCTGTATTACACGCTTTTCAAAAAGTAGTGAATGACTACAATATTAAAATAGAATTAATTGATGCCTTTCTAGATAGCATGGAAATGGATCTTGATTTTCAGAATTATACAGATGATTTATACGATACCTATATATATGGTTCAGCAGAGGTAGTGGGTTTGATGTGTCTTTGTATTTTTTGTGAAGGAGATGAAGAGCGTTATGAAAAATTAAAAGAACCTGCTCGCCGTTTAGGAGCAGCTTTTCAGAAAGTAAATTTTCTTAGAGATATGAGAAGCGATTATGATGAACGCGGTCGTGTATATTTTCCTGGGGTTGATTTTAATACTTTTACAGATAAAGACAAAGCTATTATTGAACAAGATATATTGAAAGATTTCGAAGTAGCATATAATGGTATCATTCAATTACCGAAAAGCGTTCGATTGGGGGTTTATTTAGCGTACATATTTTACCTTAAACTATTCAAAAAAATAAGGAAAGCTCCTGCTACCTTGGTACAAAAAGAGAGAATTAGGATAAATAATTGGAAAAAGGTTTTCCTCTTGTTTTTTACAACAGTCAAACTCAGATTGAACTTACTTTAATCAGTTAACCAAATTATCTACTGGATGTTATTTAATTCCTTACCACTCTAGGCAGAAAAGTCAAAAAACATCAAAAAATCATTAGACTAATACAATATAATTGTAATGTATATCCGTTTATGATTCAGATTTTTATTGAATTATATTTTAATCAGATATACTTTCGCTAAAAATAATTCTGTTTTTAGCTTTTTTTTTGACTAAAAACAGCATAAAAATTTGTTTTTATAATAATTGCTGATTATCTTTGCACTCCGCTTTGAAGAAGTGGTGATTATAGTAACAAACTATAAAGAAATTTTGAGCTTAAATGGTGGTTTACAAAATAGTTGTAAATACAGTTTGAGAATACTCATAAAAAGTTCATTGACACTGATAGAGAAGAAGATTAATTGATGCTGGACATTTATGTGTTTAGTATTAAGACAATCAGCACTCAAGTAAGATTTATTTATTTTTCGCAAGTACATTCTTTTTTCTATTGAGATAGAAACAGGCAAATATCTAGGGTAAATAATTTAATAAGTCATCTTGGCCTTTATTGGTTAAGAGTTGATATAAAGAATTTACTATGGAGAGTTTGATCCTGGCTCAGGATGAACGCTAGCGGGA
>CAYTVR010000033.1:0-40446 GCA_964441245.1 uncultured Saprospiraceae bacterium
GAATGGCCTTCTAACGAAAATCAAAGGTAAGAAGGCCATTCAACATTCAATTATTCTCACTTTTATCAATTTTGAATAATTGAATGAGTGAATAATTGAATAGCCCTCTAACGAAAATCGCACGTAAGGAGGCCATTCAAAATTCAATTATTCAAAATTCAATTATTCAACATTCAATTATTCCCACATTCAATCATTTACTCTTTAACACCAACTTTGTAGTTAGGCACAATGAATAAAACAAACCGAACTAAATAGAACAATTGAGTGCATGAAAATTCAAATAATATATTGTCATCCAAGCAAAAAATCATACACCTATGAAATTCTGAATCAATTAAAAACAGTCCTGAGTAAAGAGAATTTTGAATTTGAAGTGTCAGATTTATATGAAATGAATTTTCAAACAGATATGGACGAAAAAGAATATGAACGAGAAGGATTCGCTAAAATTGAATTACCAATTTCCAATGACGTAAAAAACGAACATGAGAAAATTAAGCATTCAGACTGTATAATTTTTTTATATCCAGTTTGGTGGAGTGATTGTCCAGCAAAATTAAAAGGTTGGTTCGATAGAGTTTATTCAGTTGGATATGCATATGGATACAACAAGTCAAACAATATTAAAAAGATGAATACTGTAAAATATGGATTAGTAATTTGTACAGCAGGGCATCCAAATAAATTTTTAAAAGAAATTGGAATTGCAGAAAGTATGCGGAATGTAATGATTGATGATAGGCTTGGAAAAAGATTCTCAAATAAGGAAATGATGATTTTAGGAGGTACCTTGGATAAAGACAAAGTCAGACCAATTCACTCGAAGATGATCAAAACAATTGGGAAAAAAATAAAAAAATACGGTGCCTAATAATGCATACCCAGCCATAGTACGTAGTCATAACAATTTGAGCAATTTTGAATAATTGAATGATAAAATAATTGAATGCCACTCTAACGAAAATCACACGTAAGAAGGCCATTCTTCAAAATTCAATTATTCAACATTCAATTATTCCCACATTCAATCATTCCTACTCAAAATCACTTTCCTTACACTTCCATGTTTCTCTAAAAGTTTTTTAGCCTCCTCATACTCCACCCCAATCACCTCTCGAATCATATCGATCCCGCGTTCCACCAATTTGGTATTGGTCAATTGCATGTCCACCATTTTGTTGTCTATTACCCTTCCCAAACCAATCATGATAGAAGTACTAATCATATTCAAAACCATTTTTTGTGCGGTACCTGCTTTCATTCGCGTACTTCCCGTAATCGTTTCTGGCCCGACTACTACTTCAATAGCATGATCAGAAAAAGCAGCCATTGGCGTATCTTCATTGCAAGTAATGCATCCCGTAAGAATTCCCTCTTTTTGACATATTTTCAAAGCATTGACCACATAAGGTGTTGTACCCGAAGCCGCGATCCCAATAACCGTATCTTTATCATCAATCTGATATTTTTGGAGATCCTGCCAAGCTTGTGTTTTGCTATCTTCTGCAAATTCAACTGCTTTTCGAATCGCTTGATCTCCTCCGGCTATTAAGCCAATAACCCAATCATCAGGCACACCAAAAGTAGGTGGACACTCTGATGCATCCAAAATACCCAAGCGACCACTAGTCCCTGCTCCAATATAAAAAAGACGACCTCCTTCTTTCATTTTAGGCAGGACCGCTGCTACCAATAAAGCAATACTCGGAATCGATTTTTCAACCTTCAAAGCAACTGACTGATCCTCTTGATTAATAATAGTCAATACTTCATGGACCGACATTTTTTCCAAATGACGATGAGGAGAAGATTGCTCTGTTACTTTTTTCATTTTCATAAATTTTAAAAACTTCAGGTAATTGCTGACCATCAAACAATCGCAAAGACTAAGAACCAATATTCAATAGCAACACAGTAAAAATCTAATCCTACCAAAGGACAACCACAGGTGGATATCTGAAGAACAATAACTATCAAAAGACAAAAGAGCTTAATATTGTCCATCTTTAAAAGAAACATTATTTAATTAGACTATCTTGTGTTATAGTTGAAGACTACAATCAACAACCTCCATTAATTTTATTACAAAATCAAGCATAATGAAAAAAACATTTCTAATTCTTTTCTTATCCATAGCTACATTTAATCTATTTGCGCAAGGCATTAATTTCTTTGGAGGGACTTTGATGGAGTTAAAAACGAAAGCCCTGCAAGAAAATAAAATCATTTTTGTCGATGCTTACACCACTTGGTGTGGCCCTTGTAAATGGATGTCTGCCAATACTTTTCCTGATAAAGAAGTCGGTAATCAATTTAATACCAATTTCATTTCTTATAAGTTTGACATGGAAAAAGGCGAAGGGCTACAATTTGCAAAAGATTATAATGTTAGAGCTTATCCCAGTTTGGTTTTTATTGATGGAAAAGGAAATCTAGTCCATAAAGCAATAGGTGCCTTAGACGCTACAGAGTTGATCCAGCTAGGAAAAGATGCCATGAATCCTGAAGTGCATTTGTCTAGTCTGACGGAACAATATGAAGAAGGTAGAAGGGATAATGCTTTTATTCAAAAATATTTAAATACCGCTTCAAATGCGATGATCGATGTCAAAGAGGCCGCAGATTGGTATTTTCATACACAGTCAAAAGAAGCATTGCTGAGTGCAGAAAATTATGATTTAATCACCTCTTTTGTTCGCAATCCTAATCATCCAACTTTTAAATTTTTAGTCAACAATAAAGATACATATCAAGAAATCATGGGTAAAGATATTTCTGTTGACAGAACGATTCGTGGACTTTACCAACAACATTTGAAAGCAGCCAGTAAAAAAGGAGAAGAGGCTTATCGAGTAGCGGTTCAAGAAATGAAAGAATCTGGATATAAAGATTCAGATCGTATCTTGGCGGGAATCAAATTGGCTGCCTTGATCAATGGTAAAACACAAGATTGGGCACAAATTGCAGATGCAATTACGACTTATTTTGACCAACATGCGCCTGAAGATTGGCAAGGTAGAAATCGATATGCCTGGATGTATTATGAGCATCAAGACATCACCGACACAAAAATTTTAGCATCTGCTTTAGCTTGGGCTAAAAAATCTGTCGAGCTAAAACCATTGTACATGAACACCGATACTTATGCGGCTTTATTGTATAAAATGAATCGAAAAAAAGAAGGAATTGCGATCGCTAATCAAGCGATTAAATTAGCTAAGGAGTCAGGAGCGGATCCTTCAGAAACGGAAGAATTATTAGAGAAAATTAAGGCTTTAAAATGAAAATAGTCTCTCTAAAAAGCATTAGTCATTCCGATTGTTTGGGTCTTATCAGCACTCAAATCTTCATTTGTTGTTGTTTTAAGTGATTGATTTAAAAATAAATTTTTCTTCTACTCGCCTGCCTCGTCTTTTTTTGCTTTACCGATAATCAGTAAACCAATTAAGGCCAATGCGGTAGCCAATATGGCTATTTCTAATTCCCAAACACTCCCTTTCCAGGTCGACAAGTTAAGAATAACCAATAGACCTCCAATACAAGAAATTGTAGTTCCAATATTTTCAAGTTTTTTATTTTTTTCATTCATAATATATTCCAAGTTTGATGAAGAAAGATTGGAGACTAAAGGTACTTTATAGCCAAGTTATATTTTTATTGTAAATAATAAAAATTTATTGATCATCTTCAGCAATTAAGGAGAGAAAAGATTAATTCCAAGATTTTTTGTAAGTTTATTCCAATATCAAGATGCTTAATAAGCAGCGCCTGTTCATAAATTTAATTTCCTTTAAAAAGGAACACCTGAGGTCAGCTAAGCTATTTTTTTAAAACAAAAAAAACGAATTAACGTAAACCTAAAGAAGCCATTGATATTGATCAAAGCAGGTTGATAGATTTATGAGTATTTATTAAAATGAATTATAAAAAACCAAGTACACAATACACGAAGAGTGGTCGTATCAATCTCGCCTACCAAGTCTATGGAAGTGGTAAACAAAAAATTGTTTATATACCTGGCTGGGTATCCAATATTGACCTGATGTGGGACAATCCTCAACTGGTCTCTTTCTTTAATGGATTAGCCAAATTTGCTACGCTTATTTTATTTGATAAAAGAGGGACTGGTCTTTCTGATCGGATATCAGAACTATCGACCTTAGAAGAACGAATGGATGATATCCGTGCGGTGATGGATGCGGTTGGGATCGAAAAAGCTGCACTTTTTGGTCATTCCGAAGGAGGTTCTGTTTCTGCTTTATTTGCTGCCACATACCCCATGCGTACTGAAGCCTTAATCACTTTTGGCGTTTTTGCAAAAAGAAGATATTCCAAAGATTACCCCTGGGCTCCCACCGACCAAGAAAGACAGGTCGTCTATGATATGATAGAAAACAATTGGGGATCGGGCGATATGAATCTAGCATCACTTGCTCCCTCGATGGCTAAAGATCAAGTATTTATGGATTGGTTGGCCCGGTATTTTAGATCAGGTGCAAGTCCTAGCGCGGCCTTAGTACTGACCAAGATGAACACACAAGTAGACATCATTGATATCTTGGATACCATAGAAGTGCCTACGCTTATGATGCAAAGAACAAATGACATCGATGTCAAAATAGAAGAAGGTAAATTTATCCATCAAAAAATAAAAGGTTCAAAATTCATAGAATTTGATGGAGAAGATCATTTATTTTGGGTGGGGAATACTAAGGAGGTGCTACACGAAATTACTGAATTCCTAACGGGTGTTCGTCCTAAAGTAAAATATGATCGTTTACTAGCAACAATCCTATGTACTGACTTGGTGGATAGTGATGCCTTATTTTTCAAGCATGGAGAAGAAAAATGGGCAGAAATTATTGACAAATACCATTCCTTATCTAAACGGCTGATTCAACAATATCGGGGGACCATAGTTGAAAAATTTGGAGAAGGATCAATGGCTACTTTTGATGGTCCTAGTAAAGCAATTCACTGCGGTCTTGAACTCCTAGAACGAATCAAAGCTTTCGATATTCCAATTAAAATCGCTGTGCATACGGGAGAGTGTATTACCATGAGAAATGGGATTGGTGGTTTAGCCGTTCATATTATCAAAAGGGTATATGAAAAAACACCTAGTCACGGTATTCTACTGACTCAAACGGTCAAAAATCTCCTACATGGTTCTGGTTTAGAAACGAAGGGCAAAGGAGAAATACTGATTAGCGAAATCGAGGATCCCATTCAATTGCATCAAATAATAATCAATTCAGCTGAACCAACTATATCTACTCCGCCTTACAAAAATAATTTTTCAGAAAATACGCCCCATAACCATTCTTTTCTAGAGGATGTTTTACAATGTATTGAAAATCATCTTAGTGAATCCAACTTTGCGATAGAAACCTTGTGTCTTGAATTGGGAATTAGCGAAAGACAACTTCAGCGTAAACTAAAATTAATTACGAATAAGTCACCCAACCAAATGATTCGATCGGTCCGTTTACATCGTGCCAAAGATTTTATCCTCAACAAGGAAATGAGTATCTCTGATAGTGCTTACGAAGCTGGATTTAATAGTCTCTCCTATTTTACAAAATGCTTTAAATCCGAATTTGGGATTTCACCTTCGGACCTATTGAGGGAGCAGTCTTAAAAAAAATGTTTTGCTTAAAACTTACTAACCTAACAATATATACAAAACCATTATACTTAACAAATTACCTTCCTCCGTTTATCGTCAAGACTCCCTCACCCAATGTCGGATTTGTTACAGTCATGTCGGAATTGTTATATTATTTGTCGGAATTGTTATAACCACCTCCCTTTATTCTCCCTTAACTTTGTATAAGATAAAATGAATAGCTTAACTGAATTATAGACTAATAAATTCTTTGATGATTAAAAGTAGCTATTCGTTTTTTCTTTTCTACTATTAATATTTAGCCACAAAATTTCGTCGGCATAACTCGCCAATGATTTTTGTAAGGGTGACATTTCCCTTTTCCATTCTCCCAAAGATACAGGGTTAATGATTGGTAAATCTCAAAAGTAGATAAGTCTAGATCAACAAAATTTTTCCCAACCTAACACACAAAATACTGTCGCCTACATTCACAATAATCATGAAGGGAGAAAATTGATTTAAAGCTTTCTGAACTAACAGGACGTACAGTTTTGCCTATGCACGATGAAATTCAGGATGTTTCAGGTCATCATAATTTAGATGGATCTATATTAATCGATATTATTTATTAGATCGACTTAAATAATGGAACATCAGGATTGAATAAAAGAATGGTTGAAATAGGTAATTGACCTATTCATTATAACACCTTATCGAAAAGTTTTGCGCAGTGAATGGTTTTACGAGTAATCGTAAAGCCATTGCTTTTTTAAAGATACAAAAGATGAATAACATTTCCAATAAAACCTAGCTATTGATCATAAATCAAGGTTCTTCGACAAACCCGGTGTTTAGAGACATTCAATAATATAATTCAACCCTTACTTTGATCGCTCTTTCATCCCATTTTAAGAATGTCCAAAGGATTTTTCATCAAAGAAGGTAAATCAATTGCCATAAAACTAGACAGACAACTTTTCCATGTAAACCATACTCTCTCCTACACTTAGCATGGGATCTGGAGAATGATCTTGTTCTACAAAACAATGTTTGATCTTTGCTTTTTCTGCAATTTTGATAATCGCTGGTAAGTCGACCACTCCATTTCCTAATTCTTTAAAAGCTGTTTCAGGGACTTGACCTTCATCAAAAATAACGGGAATATCTGCCAGTTTATCTTTTAGATGAAGTAAGCCAATTCGATCCGAAATTCGATCAGTTAATTGGACAGGATCATAGCCTCCCATGCTGGCCCAAAAAACATCTAATTCAAATTGAACGGCCTTGGGATCTAGGCGATTGATTAAAATTTCAAAAGGTACTTCTCCTTCAATCGGTCCAAACTCAAAGGAATGATTATGATAACACAATTGAATGCCCGCCTCCTTTGCTTTCCTACCTGCTTCGTTGAGTTCATCACAGCGTTGTTTCCAATGATCCAAGGTATCTCTTTCTCCTTTCATTAGATAACCAAAAACCAAATGACTCAAACCTGCTTTTTGTGCATCCTCCAAAATTTTCTCAAAAGAAAAAGTTTGATCTTTTTCATGCGGCACTAAGTCCCAATTTCCCGTAAGGGTCGTCCACAACATAAATGAACTATTGACTTTCAAACCCAGATCATCAGCTATTGGTTTTAATTTTTCAATCTGACGAGTGTCCATTAACTCTACTTGTTGATAGCCCATCTCCGCCAATGCTTTTAAGGTTCCTGCTGGATCTTTTTCAATTTGATTTCTGACTGACCATAATTGTAAACCTATAGAATCCAAATAAGGACTTTTACTATCGAACATACATTGAATATTTGAAAGAGATAAAAAAGATAATCCGGCTCCTGCCCAACTTGTGTTTTTTAGAAATTTTCTACGAGAATTTGATCTTGGTTCCATGTATTTTTTTTCATCGAAAATATAATTCATCCTAATTTTCATTTAGCATTAAAGTATTTTAGATTGACAATTCCTATAGTGAAAATGGCACGCAGATCTTACTGACTACTCAAATCACGCTGATTTTTCCCGCGATCAAAAGGCGCATTAGAAGAGAAATCTGCGCGATCTGAGTAATCAGTTAAATCAGTGTTCTAGTACAACTTTTGAAGCTCTAAAATTCATGATATTTTTGAGTTTTTTCTATATATAGGATAAGTCTAGAAAAGTAAATGCATTCATATTAATTAAGGGGTTGAATGATCGAAGCTACTAAAATATATTTCAAAATCCTATTCCACGAATGACTTAACGACAAATGAAATTCCATATCACTTAAAATTCCAAGACAATTGTATGGCATTTGGCGCCAATTGTAAACTTAGTGAGTTAGTCTCTTTCGCTCGGTGCAAATGAGGAATTAATACACCAATAACTGCACCTACCGCATATCCCGTAAGCACATCTGTAGGATAATGTTTTCCAGCTTTATATCGAAGATAACCAGTGATGGCAGGTATGCTTGCTGCGGTGAACCATACATAAGGTTTTAATTTTGAATCGGGAAAATAATCAGAGAATACCTTGGCCGCAAAAAAAGAATTCGTTGCCGCAGAAGAAGTATGACCTGAGAAAAAAGAATAACGTGCAGTACGCGATTGTTTTTTAGTTATAGGAGCCATTTCATTATAAACATAGGGCCGAGGACGTTTAGTGAATCGTTTGGTCAAGCCCGTTAGTCCACCAGTAATCATCAATGCCTCTCCGTACATCAATACTATCGTTCCAAATTCTTTTCGAGTTTCTTTTTCTCCGATAAAAAGAAAAGGTAGCACATGACTTCCGATAGAAAAAATATCGCTCAGATGACTAGCCTCGCTTGAATAATGGAAAGTAGCTTTTCTATCAAAACGATGGACATTAGCTCTGTCCATTCCTGAAACATCTTCAGTTTTCAGCCCCTCAAAATTAGCATTTAATAAAAGTGCTGTAGTGATGGTCGAGGTTCCTATTCCAAGATAAATAGATTCTTTTTTCCAATCAATTTCATATGGCGATTGTGCGTAAATATTGGTAGTCACGAGTACAAAAATAAAAAGCCATCTGAAACTAATATGTTGTAGATACTTTATCATTTTATTATGGTTTGTTTCTTATATTCTAATTTGATGAATAAATAATTACATGCGATCAATTACAGATGCTAATTTTCTGTAACAATGGTTTTACATTTCCTTTTTCCTCACTCGATAAATACAAATTACAACTGTCCATAAAAACAACTCCTTCTGTCTGACGACCCGATGGTATGGACAATTTCTGAAGTCTTCCGTCAAAAATATTAGGGAATTCAAAATCAGTGAATAAAAAAATATTTTCGTTTGAAAGTAAGGCGACTGTTTTTCCATCTGGGCTAATATCAGCTCCCGTAATCGCTCCTTCTTTCTTTTTAGAAGCTGTTGAAATTCGACCTATCAAACGAGCGGTGTGATAACCAGCATCGGAGGGTAAAGTATACATCTTAGTTTCTCCCAAAAAAGGATTCGATCGATCCTTAATGAAAAGATACAAGGACGTGCCAAAGACAAATATTCCTTCTACGTCAAATAAAAAATCGCTTTTATCTGGAGGAAAATCAAACTGATCTTCTAATTCAAAATGTATCGTCTCTGCGGTAACTGCATTTGAATTAGCCTCTTCCATATTTCCAACTTTATAAATCACCAGATCATTTCGATCATTGTCATTATTTCCAAAATCTCCAATATAAAGTGTCCCATCTTCGGAAAGCGCTAAATCTTCCCAATCCTCATTTCTTGCATCAGTCAGTAAAATCGAACGAGTCATTTGCCCTAAAGAATCCAATCCATATACAATTGGTTCTCCTCCACGATCATTATGACACCAGAATAAATTTTCACCGCTCGATTCTAAACCTGAGGCTTCGTTTAAAACGGAAGGCAATATAGAAACGTTTCCTATTCCTAATTTAAAATCATCTTCAGCAGAAATAGAAAGATCATTTTTTGATTGACAACTATAAATTAGAAAAGGAATCAAAATAACCAACACTCCCAAGAGCTGGCTAACGTCAATGAAAGGTTGAAAAACGAAATGTTTAGAAGTTGGTGATTTCATAGTTTTATTATTTTTTTAGTTATTAAACATAGCTCTCTAAAGTGAGCAGAGAGCGATTGCTCTCTACTCCGATTGTGGTTGTAACCGATATTAGGTTATTTCCGGCGCTATCTTAAATTGGGTTTTAAAAACGTTTTGAACAGATTCCAAAAAAGGTAAACCCTCTTTGGACTTGGTTGTTATTTCCCTATACGAATGATATTTTTAAAATGGTTGCGTGGTAAGTTTTATTTAAAAAACGGTCTCTTTTATAATGGGTAAACGCGAACAAATATCTTTCTTTCGAAGAGTCATGCTATTAAATAATCAAGTGTGTGTTTTCGCTTAGAATTTATATTTAAGACCTAATCGTAAACCTCTAATATTTGGACTACTCAAGCCTTTATTATTGTTAATACGCATTCGATAATAAGTATGCAAATCACCACTCCAATGAGATGCAAATGGATATTCGATTCCAAATTTGAACAAAAGTTGATTCGATTGTATTCTTTGTTCTGCAATGGATTCGATAATTGATAATTCCTCGTTATTCATCTCATTTTCGAATTCATATTCGATATCATGAGGCAATAAGTACAGAGAAGAAAAGCCGAGACCCAAATATGGATTTATCTTGTTATCAAGGAGCAGTAAATATTTCAAACCAATGCTATATTGAATGGTTCTTTGATTCAATTCAGCCTCTTCAAAGAAGAAATCATCACCAGGCGGATTTACATCTGGAATACCAAATGCTTCCTCCAATTTGGCAGAGTTATAATTTATTGAAAAATAGTCTACCCCTCCAAACAAACGGAAGTGATCTGAAAATGAAATTTCCATTGTCGTGCCAAATGTTAGACCACTGGTTTCTGAAATTCCATTTTCTGTTGGTTTTACAGAACCTCCTGACACACCCAAAATAAATTGTTTTGGACGAATAGGATTTAAACGTTGAGCAAAGGTCTTTTTTCCTTCCTCCATTCGTTCAATTTCATTATTATTTTCAAGGATAAAAACATCTTTTAATAATGAAGCATTGAGGAAAGGTAGATTTAATGATTCGAATTGTATTCTTTCAAATGCTAATTGATTCTCCAACTTTTTTCTTTTTCTCTTTTTAATTTTACCCGCTATTAAATCGCTAGTAAATCCTATCTCGAGATTAGATAAATTGAATCTATTTTGATCCTTGAAAGTATTTCTTGTTTTTGCTGGTACTCGATTAAAAGTTGTACTACTACTCACAAAACGATCTTGAAGCATTTGAAGATCTAAAGATGTAATCACATTAGGATGAGCTTTGTAAATGTATCGAGTTTGGATTTCTTTTTTTATATTCGTCTGAAAAATAGTGTCTTGTTTATAAAGATATTTTGTTTGATAAATCGTATCTTTTTCTATCTTCCTTTTTTGCTCACTGATAAAGTCTTTATTATTTTCCAACTGTTGATAAAACCAAAAATTTAAAATGGCTGAGGATAGTAACATCAGGCCTAAAAAAGGAATCCACCATAAAAAAGATTTCTTTGTTGATTTTTTTGGTTCCTCTTGTAGTTTTTCCTGCATAGCCGTCCAAGCCTCCTCTCGAAAAAGTGGTTCCTCCCGTCGCTCTAAATTATCTTTCATCGATTTTAAAAAATCATCCATTCTTATTCTTTTTTACTGCTCCTTTTTGTTGAAGCCATAATGATTTTAATTTGACTTTAGCTCGTGCTAAATTTGATTTAGAAGTCCCCACACTGATACCAAGCATCTCCGCTATCTCATGATGCTTGTATTCTTCCATCACGTATAAATTAAAAACCAGGCGATAAGCCGGAGATAATTGTTGAACAATTGGTAAAACATCCTCCTCTTGGTCTATAATAACTGGAGTGGTTAATTCAGTTTCATTTTCAAAGGGGATAAGTACCTGATGTTTTTTATGTTTTCGGAAATAATCAATAGCTGAGTGAATAATAATTTTTCTCAACCATGGTTTGAAAGGATAAGCAGAATCATATTTATCTAAATGCTGAAATGCTTTTAAAAATCCATCATTAAAAACCTCTTCCGCTTCTAGCCTATTACTAGCGTATCGAAATGCAAGGCTTAAGCCATAACCATAAAAATGTTGGTATAACTTACGCTGACTTTGCCGATTCCCATCTCGACAGCCTTCGATAATTAGTCGGAGATTAATATTTTCACTTTTCATTGTTTATCTATCAGTCAGTACGACTAAAAAGAATAAAAAGGTTGCGTGGTGATATTTTCATTTAACATTTAATTGGTTTTCCGTAAAGCTTAGAGATTTTTTTGAAAGAGAAGATAGAAAAATTTAATTCCAAAATGTACCTTAGTGTAAAACTATTGAACCATGAACTCATACGCACTTCCTCTTTTTTATCGTTTTCTATTTTTATGTTTCCTTCTTTCCAATTCCTATTCCATTTTCAGTCAAACTGAAAACTCACAAAAGCAAACCCTTTTTATTGAAGCTGGTGGTACATCACCCTATTACTCCCTCAATTATGCTCATCGAATTTTAGCTGGTGAAAAAGTTACTGGATATCTAAGAGTGGGTGGTTCTGCTTGGGGAAATGGGGTAGCTTTTCCTGGAGGTTTTTCTTTTTTATGGGGAAAAAATGATCATCATCCTGAGTTGACCTTGGTTATGTCTCCTTACTTTGAAGGTGCTCGTTTTTGGGATCGTGATCAATCAGACCTATTACTCGATTTAGTCCTTGGTTTGGGCTATAGATATCAACCGGATGACTCTTCTTTTTTTGTTGGAGCTGGTATTTATCCTTATCTTCGATTGGACCCTACTCAAGAAACCGTTTCAGAAAAAAAGGCAGATTTGCGGATTAGAATTGGTGGGAATCTGGGGTGGTTCTTTTAGGGTATCCCGACCTTCAGTTGCCATAACGGCGATATTGGATATTGCCCTTAAAAGGATTATTTATGATTAGTAAAAAAGTTAGACAACAACGGGAAATCCTGGGCTTGACCCAATCTGATTTGGCAGAGCGGACGAACTTGTCTGTTCGAACCATACAAAGAATTGAATCGGGAAAAAGCGTTCCTAAAGGACATACTTTGAACGTATTGTCCACTGCGTTAGGAATCGATAAACTAGCATTGCAACAAGGGAGCCAAAAGGAAGTAGGCATCAATCAAGAAGAAAATTTAAGACTCCGAATAATCAATTTATCTGCTTTATGTTTTATGTTTTATAGGTATTCCATTCGGGAATATATTGGTTCCTCTATTTCTTTGGAAAAGAAAAACTCATAGATCTATTGTGGACGAAGTAGCTAGAAGGATGATTAATTTTCAAATTATTTGGACTTTAACCCTTGCTTTACTTTTAGTGATTAGTCCATTTTTACAAGATTTTTTTCCTGAAAATTTCACACTTATCTTGGTCGTTAGTTGCTTAGCTGTTGGTCTCAACCTCTTCTTTATTATTAAAACGGCTTTGTCCCTTTCTAGCGAGGAATATGATGTTTTACCTTTAAAATTGCGATTTTTATAAAAATTGTCACCTTATTGTCGCCTCCATGTCCTGTTCTGAAAGGCTTTTAATGCTCATTTTTGCCTAGAACAAATCCTAATAAAATGAGAATTTTTAAAATAATTTCCTTCAGTCTTCTGGGACTAATTGTCCTATTGGCCATCGGCACTTTTATTTTTGTTAAACGGGCATTTACTCCAGATCCTAATTACTTAGAATTGACCGAATCAAGTGGAATGATTCCCATCCATTGGTCAAAATCTGAGTACAGTGATATTGCGGCATTGTTACTCCCTGTAAAGTTAGAAGGCATTCCAAAGACATTTTATGTACAATTCGATACCGGAGCACCCAGTTCTCGTTTTTATAAAAATACAATACTCACAATTCACGAAAAATATCCCAATCAAATAGCTGTTGATTCGACTGCTAAAAGGATAAGTCAAAGCTTTCAATTGGGAGAAATGCGAGTTCATTCTGATCAGATGAGAATTGATGATGGTGGAGTGAAGGAAATAGATTGGAATGATACTACTTCCATTATTAAAATTGGAACATTGGGTGCTGATATAATAGACAAGAAAATAACACTTATCGATTTCAAAAATCACTATTGTTATTTTGGAGAAAAGGTTCCTGATTTACAACAAGAAATTCAATTTCACAAGCTAGTTTACAAAAGTCGACGCACCTTATTTCCTGCAGTTATTGAAGGTAAAAAAGGAAACCTCATGCATGATACGGGCACCAGTGGTTTTGAGCTAATCACCAATAAAAAAACTTGGGAAAAACTGGCTAAAAAAGGAGCAGAACCAGAAGAAGCCTTCAAAGTAAAGTCATGGAAAAGACAGCTGACTGCCTTTAATATTGCTTCCGATAAAAATATTGTTTTTCCTGCTACAACAATTGACCTTAGCCAAGTCACTTATATTGAGGGTGCTTCTTTTATGCAATCGGCTATCGTTCGGATGACTAGATTAGGCGGTATGATTGGCAACGAAGTCTTCATGGGAAAGACCTTAATTCTAGATTGTAGAAATAAAAAATACGCGCTCATTGAATCAAGTAATCCTTGAAGGCTTTTAAGCTGAAATAGAAAATTGTAAAGAGTGATGGATTTAAATACAATAATGGAACAATTATTGTCCATATGTAAGTTAATTATAATGAATGATGGCTTCTAATTAATCTTTATGACAAAATCCCCAACTACGTCTTTATCAAATTCTCTTTTTGCTCAAGCAAAAGAAGTCATAAAAACATCGGTAGACCAGGGGATTGAACTCACTCACCAAGCGATTACTCAAGCACAAGAGACCAAAAATTTTGAGCTACAATTTGATATCATCTTATTCCTATCTAAAGCCTATCGCTTACAAGGAGAAGCATTTCCATGCATTGAAAATTTAAATAAAGCTTATCGAATTTTAAATCGACAATTTCCTAACGATCATATAAGACTATCCCTTATTTATCGAGAATATGGAAGTACTTATGCCGATTGTATGGACAATAATTCTACTGCTTTAGATTATGCTTTGAAAAGTCTTAGTCTCAATAACCCAGAATTAGAAGGCACCCTACACAACAATATTGGTTGTATGTACTCTAACCTAGGTCAGTATGACAAAGCACTAGCCTATTTAAAAAAAGGAGAGAAATTATCCATTGAGGGAAAAGACCATCTTACGCTTATTTTTATTTACGAAAATTTTGGTGAAATGTATCGAAAGCAGGGAGATTTCTCATCTGCTATTCAACACTATAATAAAGGAATT
The DNA here is from genome assembly GCA_964441245.1 of uncultured Saprospiraceae bacterium. GTDB lineage: Bacteria > Bacteroidota > Bacteroidia > Chitinophagales > Saprospiraceae > JALZUU01. The sequence goes on from CAYTVR010000033.1 coordinate 14,947, forward strand.
AAAGCCTCCAAAGTGGCTAGTCAACATTCGGACGATCATCGGTCTATTAGCTATATTTACTGTTACAATTTAATAGGATTGGCTACCCTATACTTAGAAAAGAATCAACTAAATTTAATTCCAGATTTAATTCAAGAGATTTGTGATCTTTCCAAAAAATATAAGCTCCAAAGCTGTTGGTCAGAAGCTGCTATTATTAAAGGTGAATTACTTTTAAAAAATAATCAAGAAGATTTATATATCGCACTTTTTAATGAATCCTTTCAATTTTGTACAGAGAATAGCTTATATGCTGACAAAGAAACTTGGTTAAACAACATGATCGTTTTATGCGAAGCCAAGTCCAATTACAAAGAGGCATTGCATTTTAGTAAAATGCTCATTGAGAATAAAAAGGATCAAGAAACTAAAACCAAATCTTTTGATATTTCGAAAATTTTAGAAAACAAAGAATCAGAAATTTTAGTTCTAGAAAATAAGAATCGCGCCATCCGATTACAACAATATCAACTGGAACAATTTGCTTACATTGTTGCTCATGATCTCAGGACTCCTCTTTCTAACATCTCCAATTTTATTGGTTTATTTTCTAAAAAATACAGAGATCAAGTCGATGATCAAAATAAATATTTTCTAGACCTTGTATCTGAAAATTCGCAAAAGCTACATCTAATGCTAGATGAACTGCTTCTTTACATCACCGTCAATAATATCAAAGGAGATATTCCATGGACCAACGTAGAAAACATTTTAACAAAAATAGGTCAAAAGCGCGGAGAGAATTTTGAGGATAAAAAAGGAAGCTTAGAATTCACCTCCTTACCGGAAATAAAAATGCATCCATCGCATCTAAAAATTGTTTTGGATCAAATGATCAAAAATAGCTTAAAGTTTTCTAAAAAAGATCAAGATGCCAAAATCAAAATTGAAGTCATAAAAAGTGAAGACGAATTTCGTATTCGTGTAATCGACAATGGTATTGGCATCAAAAAAGAATATCAACAACAAATTTTTGATTTATTTAAACAACTAGATAAAATCAACTATACTGGGATAGGAATGGGATTAGCCATTTGTAAAAAAATCATTACGCTATATGGTGGTGATATCAAAGTTTCTAATAATGATTGGGATGGAACTACATTCGAATTTAATATCCCTAAAAAAGATAAGCTCAATTAAGTAGTGTACGGAAATTGGGTTTACATTAATTTGGGATGAGTTTTTGTTTCAGGCGACTTACAATTTATTCGGTGTATCCGTAGCTACAGCTAAAAAATTTAAGGAAGCATGGAAGAAAAAATCGCTCAAATTAATAGCAAACTTAATTCTGAACACTACTTAAATAGTGTACAGAATTAAATTTACTAGTAAGTTAAATGAAATCTTTACTTTATATTTCGTTAAAAAATACTCACCGATGCTATGGCATCGCCTGCGTTTTTTGCCTCATCTAAAGTAAAGTTCCTTTCTAACTTATTGTAAACCCAATTTCTGTACACTACTTAACTCCTACTCTATTACATATCGAATACCCATGTATAACTCTCTCCCCTTCGTAGGGCCCCAGACACTTGAGGTATCAAAATAAGATCCAAATGGATTTTGCCAACTTAATATCGGTTGTTGTTGACGTAAGTCAAAAATATTATCACAGCCCATATACCAATCTATTTTTTCCCAACTTTTGGTAAACTGTGCATTCATTACCATATAAGGTTTTGAAGACTCTGGTAGTTGAAATTCCGAAGGATTATTAGTGGTCATAGCCAAACGTTGTTTTCCATACCAATGGATATTCATATCAAAATGCCATTTTTTAGAAAGTGGTTTATAAGAAAACGTTCCCGTCAAACGATGCTTTGCATTGAAAGGTAATACATCTTTGCTGCCTTCTATCATTCGATAAACATCTAAATAATTGTAAGCAATTTTCGTCCCTATCTTTTCAAAAAAATCGAATCCGGCTTCCGCCTGAAAACTATTACTCACACTGGTTCCTGTAAAATTACTAATAAAAGCTTTGGTCGGATCTGCATCATAATCTGGAAAAATCTGATTGCTGAATTCCGTTCGATAAAAGTCAAAAGTCCATTGTGATTCGACATTTTCGCCATATATTTTATGGGTGAAATTAGCACCATAATTCAAGGCTTTTTCAGGATTCAAATTTTCAGTAATAACAACATCTCTTGAACTCGCTAAAAGATTGATGTTTTCACTAAACAAATTGATGGTACGCCAACCTGTTCCTACTGAAATTCGCGCAGTCGTATTTTCCGTAAGGTTATACTTGAGTAAAGCACGTGGAGTAAAAAACCATCCAAACTGATTGTGGTGATCCATACGCATTCCTGCGATCAAAGTTATTTTATCCTCTTTCCAATTAAAAACATTCTCTGCAAATAGTCCAAAAATTTGTTCTTCTTTATGATAAAATCCATCATAACTTCGACGAAGCGTGTCAGACGTAAAAGAAATGTTTTCTTCTACATCCAAGTGACGAAAACTTAAACCTGCCTTTAAGGCATGTGTCTCTCCCCAATTGAGTTCGTGTTGAAGATTTGCATATAAATTTACCTGATCTGCATCGTAAAGCGTTGTCCCAAAATAAGACGTTTGACTTTGTTGACTTGCAGATCCCAAAAACACAAAATTGTGTTGATCGTTCAAACGATAACTTATTTTGGTATAAAATTCCGGTTGTGAAATTTCAACGGTTTGGCCGTAACGATTAGTAGTGCCTTCATCTTTTGCTCGATCAAAATTCGTTTGTCCTCCTATTCGTTGTTCGTTCACATATCGAAAAGTTAGATGGGAATACCAGCCTTCTTCTGCTGCATTTCCATATTTCCATTTATTGTAAAAGGAATAACGAGTTACTTTTGGTAAATCCAAAAAATCATCTTTATCTCGATCTCTTTCTTTTGCGGCTTGATGACTATGAGCGGAAAAAAGAGTAGACCATTTTTTAAAGTGATGCGCATAATTAACATTGTATTGCGTTTCTAAAAAACTATTCGCATATACATTGACTAATAATTTTTCCATATCATCAGGATCCTTCAAAATCACATTGATTTGTCCAGAGATTCCATCAAAGCCTTGAAGTACAGAATTAGCTCCCTTTGAAACAAAAATGGTGTTGACTAAAGTTCCTGGTACAGAACTAATCCCATAAGTATAAGTCAATCCTTGGATCAAAGGCATCCCTTCAATCAGCACTTGATTGTATACACCAGCAAGACCGAGGATTCGCAACTCTTTAGCATTGGTCACAATATTAGTGGTGTTAGGTTGAACACTCGTTTGCGTATTAAAACATCCAGCCAAATCACAACAGGCAGACTTCGTCAATTCTTCTTGAGTGATCACTTCTGTTTTGATCGGGTCCATAGAAGAAACAAAAGTCCCTTGTTTATTTCCCTTCACTTCTACCACATCCAATAATTCACTTGAAGTCAAAGTGACCATCACCGAATAAGGCGTATTGATCAAAATAGTATCAGAATCATAACCGACATAACTGAAAATCAGCCGTTGATCTTGAATTTCATCCATATTGATCTCAAATGCGCCATTGATATCAGTAGTCGTTCCTTTAGTTGTATTTTCTATAGATTGAATCGTTGCGGTTACTAATGCTTCTCCATCATCACCAATGACAATCCCTTTATAAGTTTGACCAGATAAAGCAAAAGACATCAGACAACAAAAAAGCAAGTTTATATATTTCATTATTCTCTCTTTTGACAAAGAAGGTAAAGGTACGTAATTCTCCTAGTTTAAGATATCGTAAAAAATATTATTTGAGACATTTGTGATAAAAGTCAAATCAATTCAGCGAAAAATTCCTTTTATTAAGTTTGATTTCCTCTTTGACTTGGAATTTCTATTTAAGTGGCTGTTTATATACTTGTTTTGACTCCTTTGAAAGAAAAATCTTGTATACCAACGCTAAAATTAGTATAAAGCAACTTCTATGCTATGTTTAGAGTTTCCACCAAAAGTATCCAATCCTCTTCTTTTAGAATCGTCGATAATTTTCTGATTTTCATCGAAATGCTAATCAAAAATTGTAAATTACCTTTATATTCTGATTGTACTTTGCATTCACCAACAAACCAAATCTTATTCACCAACTTAAAACATACTTATGACTCCTTTAATTATTCTAGCGGCCATTGCTGCATGTATTGCTTTTTATCTTATCGGTATTTACAATAAATTAGTTCGCAAACGCAGTATGATGGATGAAGGTTGGAGTGGCATTGATGTCCAACTCAAAAAACGATACAACCTAATCCCTAATTTGGTGGAAACCGTAAAAGGCTATGCCAAACACGAACAAGAAACACTTAATAAAGTGATTGAAGCTAGAAATAGTGCGATGAGTGCCGAAGGCGCTAAAGCACAAACACATGCTCAAAATCAACTTCAATCTGCCTTAGCCAATGTCTTTGCTCTAAGCGAAGCTTATCCTGATTTAAAAGCCAATACCAATTTTTTACAACTGCAAAATGAATTATCTGACATCGAAAATGATGTTGAAAAAGCGCGACGGTATTACAATGCTACTGTTCGAGAAAACAATATCTTAGTCGAATCTTTTCCAAGTAATTTGGTCGCCAACTCTTTTAATTTTTTCCTTGGTGAATTTTTCGAAATAGAGGAAACAGGCCAACGCGCAAATCCAAAGGTGCAATTTTAGGTTGGTGTTAAAATGTTTGGGTATTAGGGTGTTCACGACTTTTAGAATGCTCATAAATTAACACCTTAACACTAGAGTACAATAACACCTTCAACACTAAATCACCGTCTATCCATGAAAATAAAATATATTTTTTCTGTTCTAACTTTTCTATTATTCAGTCTTCCTTTTTATGCGCAACAGGAGCGGATCACAAGTTTTGATGTCCAAGTAGAAGTCAACCAAGATCGATCGATTACGGTAACGGAATATATTTCAGTTTATGCAAAAGGTCAGAAAATCAAGCGAGGTATTACGCGAAATTTTCCGGCACACCGACAACTAAAAGGTCGGGAAGTAAAAATGAAATACGACATCATCAAGATTGAAAAAAATCAACAACCGGAACCTTATTTTTCAGAATATACTAACAATGATTTTACCATTTATATTGGTCAACGAGATATTTTCCTTGACAAAGGTATCTATGAGTACATGATCCAATATCGAGTGCCCAATCAAATTGGTTTTTTTGATGATTATGATGAAATCTATTGGAATGCGATTGGTACAGATGTTTCTTTTAAAGTGGAAAAAGGATCTTGTAGAATCAGTGTGCCGAGTGGGGCAAATATTATTCAGGAGTCGGCTTACACCGGTCGCTATGGGGAATCTGGTAAAGATTTTACTTTAACAAAAGAAGGTCGACTTTTAGATTATCGGATAGATCGCGAGTTGAATCCGCGAGAAGGATTTACAGTGGCCGTTGGTTTCGAAAAAGGACATCTTGATCCTCCAGGTTTCTTCGAAAAACATGGAACATTGATTGTCATTTTATTGGGCTTAATTTTCTTATTGCCTTATTATTTTTTCACGTGGTATCGCTATGGTCAAGATCCTGCGACTCCAGCATCTTATCCTCTTTTTGAGGCTCCGGATCAGTTATCCTCAGGCTCTATCAGTTATATTTCGAAGGAAGGATATCAAACCAATAGTTTGACTGCTTCCATCATACATCTTGCGATAAAAGGGTTTATCAAAATCGAGGAAGAAGAATCATCCGGTATTTTTTCGAGTTCAAAATATTTTAGTTTAAGTCAGTTGAAGCACGCCAATGATTCACTTCCTCCAGAAGAAAGTGCCTTTTTAGAAGAGTTATTTATCGACAGTGATTGCGTAGCCATTGATGGAGAATATGCTAAAAATGTGGAGTATGCCTACAAAGCCCATAAAGATAGTTTACAAGTGCAACATCAAACTTTTCTCGACAAGGGAAACAACACTCGCTTTCTAAGTATTCCAATCATAGCGAGTATCATAATCGGAGGATTAGCTATTTTTCTTTTTGCAAAAAATCCATACGCGGAAGGAGTGAATCTCACTTATATATTCCTCTTTATTCCTTTGGCTATATTGGGTCTTTTTCTATACCATTATCTGATCAAAAAACCTACAGTTGAAAAGTTAGATTTAAAATCAAAAATCAAAGGTTACCAGATGTATTTACAAATGGCCGAAAAGGATCGCCTAAATTTATTGAATCCTCCAGACATGACTCCTCAACTTTTTGAAGCGGCCTTACCTTTTGCCTTTGCTTTGGGTATTGAACACCAATGGTCTGAAATTTTCAAAGATATTTTAGACGCATCGCAATATCGACCAGATTGGCACAACAGTAGTCATCATCGACATTTTACCAATGATTTCGGTGGGACTTTTTCAAAAAATGTTAGACGCTCTGCTACGAAGCCTCAACAAAGTGGTGGTCGTGGCGGGGGTTCAGGAGGAGGAGGATTCTCTGGCGGCGGCGGTGGTGGCGGTGGCGTCGGTGGATGGTAATTCTTGTCTAAAACTAGAATTCAGAATAAAGATTTCAGGAGGCCCAAAATCGAAAATGATTTTGGGCCTCTTCATTTTTTATATTTAAACGCGGTATTCTAACTCCTGACTGATTCCCCTCTTTCCATTTTTTTTATTAATTTGCAAAAGACTATTCACTTAGCACAAAATCACCTATCACAAATGAAAAAGTATTTTCGGCTTAGCTTTCTTTTCTTAATGAGTTCCATCTTTTGGTCTTGTCAACAACAAGAAAAATCAAACGCTTGGATACCGCTTTTTAATGGAAAGGATTTATCTAATTTTGATATATTAAATGGGGCTGCGGAGTACCTTATTGAAGATAATTGTATCGTAGGTATTAGTCAACTCAATACACCCAATACTTTTTTAGCTACCAAAAAAAAATATGGAAACTTCATTCTTGAATTTGAAGTATTGGTTGATCCGAGTTTAAATTCTGGTGTTCAATTTAGAAGTATTTCGGATTCTACGATCAATAATGGTCGCGTACACGGGTATCAATGTGAGATAGAAAGTAGTCCTAGAAAATGGGCCGGTGGCATTTATGATGAAGCGCGTAGAGATTGGTTGTATCCTTTATCGCTCAACGAAAAAGGTCAAAATGCTTTTCAAGTCAATCAATGGAATCAGTATCGTATCGAAGCCATCGGTACTCAACTTCGCACTTGGGTCAATGATATTCCTTGTGCAAATCTTGTCGACGATTGGACCAGTTCTGGAATCATTGCTTTTCAAGTTCATGGCATTTCTGACGAAAGTCAAGTCAATAAAAAAGTAAAATGGAGAAACATAAAAATCAAAACAACTGATCTTGAAAACGAAAGAAAACCATTTCCTTCAGATATCAAAGAGGTCAGTTGCTTAACAACTCAACTGACAAAACAAGAACAAAAAGATTCTTGGCAATTACTGTTTGATGGCCGTAGTACTAAAGGTTGGAAAGGAAATCAAATCGATCATTTCCCAGAGAAAGGTTGGCTAATCGATATTCCAGAGGAATCATTGGTGGTATCAACAGAAGGGAATAGCGATTTAATGACGAACCATAGTTTCCAAGATTTTGAATTGGAATTAGATTTTAAAATGACTGCTGGAGCTAAAAGCGCGATCAAATATTATGTAAATTCAAGTCTAGATAACAAGGACGATTCGGCCATTGGACTTGAATACCTCATCATCGATGATGCCAAACATCCCGATGCAAAAAAAGGAAAAGACGGCAATAGAACCCTTGCTTCTTTATACGATTTAATTCCTGCTAATAATTTATCCGAAAGCAATAGAACAACCAAACGAGTCGCGGGAATTGGTCAATGGAACAAAGCGCGAATTATTTCCCAAAAGGGGCATATCGAACATTGGCTCAATAATGTAAAAGTAGTAGAATACGATCGTTTTAGCACTGAATTCCAATCACTCGTCCAAGATAGTCCATATAAAAAAATCAAAAATTTTGGACAAAATTCTTCGGGCTCCATTCTTTTACAAAACGATGGACATGAAGTATATTTTAGAAATATCAAAATTCGAAAATTATAATTTTCCATATCAGTCATCAATATTTACACCTTAAAAAAGTGTTTATTAAACAAAGAAAGATGTTCAAACTATTCAACATAAGTATTTTTTGCGCTGTTTGTTTTTTCTTATCTGCTTGTCAGCAAAAATCCAAAATAGATACCTCAGAGTTTATCTTATCAGATGATTTGCAAATTGAATTAATGGCATCAGAACCCAATCTTATCTCACCGGTTGCGATGGTCGAAGATGAAAAAAATAGATTTTGGCTCGTAGAGATGCCAGGATATATGCGAGACATTGAAGGCAGTCATGAAGAAGATGTTGCTGATGGTCGGATCGTTATTTTAGAAGATTCGAATGAGAATGGACAACTCGATAAACGAAGCGTTTTCATGGATAGTTTGCTTAATCCAAGAGCTTTATGTTTGGTCTATGGCGGTTTACTTTTTACAGATGGGACTGCGCTGAAATGGACGAGTATAGAAAATGATCAACCAGGGATGATAGAAGTCGTTGATTCTTTTTATGTCATTGGTGGTAATATTGAACATCAACCCAATGGCTTGTTATACAATTTGGACAATTGGATTTACAGTGCTAAATCCAATGTACGTTATCAAAAAAAGAATGGACAATGGCAAAAAGAAGCGACTTCTTTTAGAGGCCAATGGGGCATATCCATGCATCAAGATGGTCGATTGCTTTACAACAATAACTCGGTACCACTCGCAGGAGATTATGCCATGCCTAATTTTTTACTTGACAATCCATATCTCCAATTGAAAAATAATATGGGGGAATTATATACCGATAATTTTAGTATTTTTCCAGTCCATGCTAGTTCGGTTAATCGTGGTTATCAGCCTGGTGTCATCGATGATTCTACGGGTAAAGTGCTCAACTATACTTCTGCTTGTGCGCCAAACATGTTTTACGGAAGTAAGTTAGGTGAAAGATATTTTGGAAATGCTTTTGTGTGTACACCAGAGGGAAATTTAATCTCATCATATATCGTCGACGAAAATGCATTTGAATTGAATGCAAAAAGAATATATCCGAAAAAAGAATTTTTAGTTTCTACTGATGAAACGTTTAGACCTGTAAATTTACATGCCGGATTTGATGGTGCATTATATGTTGTAGATTTGAGAAAAGGAATTATACAACATAGAGCTTACATGTCGAATTACTTACGTGAAAAAATAGTAGAAAAAGGCTTAGAGCAAATAAATGGGAATGGAAGAATTTACAAAATCTCTTCGAAAACAGCTTTGGATTTTCGTCTAAATTTGGCAGATATAAAATCAAAAGAACTACCACAATTATTACAACATTCGAATCTTAATATAAGAATGTTTGCCCAAAAAAAAATAATAGCGGAGGATCTAAAAACGCTTCAAAAAGATATCATTAAAGTCGCGAAAAATACCAATCGTCCATTCGGACAAATTCATTCAATGTGGACTTTACATGGTATGGATTTACTGGATGCCGAATTATTGCTAAATATTGCTTCCTCCACAAAGGATGAACGAGTAAAAGCACAAGTTTTAATCCTCAGTCGTTTTTTTCCAGAAAGTTTAACGGACTTTACTGATTTTATCGATCAAGTTCTGTTGCTTAAAAATCCAAAACTAGATTACCTATTAGCGCACCTTTGTGGAAAAGAAAAAGACCTAGAAAAGAAATGGTGGTACCTAGCTAATCGATATGCCGATCAAGCGCAATTTTCAGAAGCACTTGTCAGTGGCATTGCTGGAAAAGAACAATACTTTTTACAAAAACTATCTTGCGATAATGAAAGTAAGCCTAACTTACTTTGCCAAGTTTTACAAACTACCTTATCCAATCAAATTAACCAACAGGTTAAGTCACCCAGAATTTTGACGGTCCCTCATGATGATGATCGAACCAATGGTTTAAAAATTTTCAAGACCTATTGTGCCTCTTGTCATGGCATGGATGGATTAGGTCAAAAACAGGTCGCTCCTTCCCTAGCCAGTTCTAAATTTATAAAAGGTAATCCAGTTGAAATCGCGTCTATCGTTTTAAATGGATACGATACTGGATCAAAGGATTATCGAATGTTGATGCCTGCTTATATCAATGATCCCAAAATGTCTGACCGAGATATTGTCGATGTGATTAGCTATTTGAAAAGTACTTTTAAAGGTGGGTGGAGTAAACTAAAAATTGAGCAAGTTGATTCTCTAAGACAAATCGAATTGAAAAAAGCATTGTAAGTTTTCGAATGGGATTCTACTAAATACTTTCCTCAGAAAGGTCATACAAAACTCGATCATTCTCATTTCGAATTCTTCACAATTTACCAAGTCAATACGAATCCAATTCTATCTACTTCGGATAAAAGAGAAAGTTTCAGTTTTTGATTTTGATCTTTCTTTTTATGAATTTGGGGAATTAAATAACCGACTAAACCACCAGCGATATAGCCAGTCATGACGTCCGTTGGAAAGTGCTTTCCGCCTTTTACTCGTAGGTACCCTGTTGCCGCAGGCAAGATAGCTGCCACGGTCCATACTGCAGGTTTCCATTTACTCTCTGGATAATAGTCAGTGAATACTTTTGCAGTAAAAAAAGATAACGCAGCTACATTCGATGTATGTCCCGAGTAAAAAGATAGTTGGCCATTTCTATTTTGTTTTTGCTCCAGGTCAATAGCTGGATTATACATAAAAGGTCGAGGACGTTTGGCCAATCCTTTGATGAGCGTCGTCATAGCTCCATTGATCACAACCGCTTCAAGGGTCATCACTCCAAGAGGGATAAAATCTTGACGCATGTTTTTATCTAGCATTAACAAAAATGGATAAGTTAGTGAACTATACAAAAATAAATCGCTATGACCTCTAGATTTAGAGGAAAAATCATCCGTCACTTTTCGATCAAAACTGTTGATATCATTTCGATTCAAAGCTTCAATTTCCTCTACAGTTAATGGTGTTATCTTATTGACGATTAAACCGAATGCCGTTATTTGTCCTAACATTCCACCACCTAATAATGGTGCATCCTTTTTCCATGATAATTCATAGGGACTTTGTCCATATGAAATCACAGAAGTAAATATAAAAATCGTGAATAATATTAATTTGAAACATGGGATATTATATGGAGACATCAAAATTTTCTTTTAAATATTTTCTATTGTAAAACAAGTTCTATGCAATCTATTTTTCTTTCCAAAAACCTAGCCTATTTCCATCGTCATGAAATACAGATCAAAATCTTTGGCCCAAAAATCTTTTTCTATTCTTTCTAGTTTGAATCCGTTTTTTTCGTAAAACTTAAAAACCAATTGAGACGTTCTAACCACTATTTTATTCACTTGCGAATGTTCTTTGATTCTATCGATCCGATACTGGGTCAACTCTTTTCCAATTCCTTGTCCCTGAAAATCAGGATGAATGATATCCCAAGAAATTCGTGCCGTTTTTCCATTATCAAAACCTAGATTGTATCCACCAGTCCCTACAATTTTATTTTCTTTTTCGACAACGAAATAATGCTCTGCTTCTTGATCTAAATAATCTATAAATTCTTCTTCTTCCGCTGCTGCAAAATATTTTGGTGTATTCAATCGCAATAAGTATAGTAATTTTTCTTGATCTTCTTTTTTATATTTTCTGATCACTTTTAACTAATTATGGATAAAGATAAATGCTTTCCTAAAACGCATGCCCAAGGGTCACCGCAAAACGTTGATCTTCTTTCGCTACATTATAGGTAAAGGATATAATCGCCAAATTAAGTGGAACCAACCAAATCCCTCCACCAAAACTTCGATGCCACACATCAGAATCTTCATCGGGTTCCCAGACTCGGCCATAATCAAAGCTTGCCGTTATTCCAAAACTAAATGGTAAGATAGAATTACTGACACCTCCTAAACCCAAACGCAAATCAGTGGTATGAAAAAAGTTCGTAGCGCCTCGAAAACGTTGGCCAAATAAGCCTCGAATATTTTCGTCTTCACCTAATGCTGGTGTAAAGAAAAAATCATAATCTCCTCTTACTATTTCTGTTCCCAGGCGAGTAGCAAAAGTCAAATTCCGTCGTTTCAAAAAAGATTTATACAAAGTAAACTCAGAGCCGTAAGTGGTGAAATTTCGATTAGAACCACTTATGCTTTTTTGCCACCCCGCATGGTTTTTAAATCGAAATCCATCACGTGGAGAAATTTCATTATCCACACTTTCAAAACTTAAATCTCCAGTAATTCCAGCATACCATCTGCTTTCAAAATCTTTGGCATCCAAACCATTGTCTTCCTGATCAACAAATCGATTTTCGGTATCTCGCACCTTTGTTCCTTGTACCAAAGGTCGAAATGAAAACAAACCAATATCTCCGGCAAAACGACGTTGAAAACCAATATCAAAATAAACTTGACTTTGTTGAACAAAATAAAAGTCAAGGTCATCTTTTTCTTGTACTGTTTCATTTCCAATCCCAAAATAATTAAAGGCGTAGCGATTACTCCGCAACTCTGTGTTCATCACGAGATCCCAGTGCTTAGCTGCTTCAAAAAAAACATTGTTGTAAAAAACATCCACTCCACCCGTTCTAAAAGAATAGTTGACACCAAATACATGCTGTTGACCAAATGGATCTTTATTGAATTTATTAAAATGATAAATACCCATAAAACCAATTTTAAAACCATCACCAGCATTGAATCCTAATAATGGAATCGGCATGATCACACTTTCATCAAACTGAGTTCCCAAGCGTTCGAAAACATTATTTTTAGCTACATCGCTAGTCTTATCTTTTCCCTCAGAACCTAAGGATAATTTATTTCCTTTTATACTATCGTAAAAATGATCCTTCCGCCCCAAACCACTTACTTTTGATACATCAATAAATTCATCTTTGCCGAGTCCTCCTACAATTTGTAGCTTAATACTTTTATCTACTTCTCCACTTATGTGAAAAATATCATGCCCCCCAAGGCCATACATATAGACTTCTTTTGTTTCTGAGGTTTTAAAAATTCGATGGTATAAACGTTCTTTTTTCTCACCTTTTTTATTCGTTGCATACATACTTATTTCTGTATGCTCATCATCTTTTCGAATCACTTCAAAGTATTCCTTTTTATCTGTACCATGTACAATGGATCGCCTTGCCAATTGCTTATAAAAACCTTCTGCAATGTTTTGCAAATTATCTCTTCTTGCTCTCAAAACCGCTTTGATATCCATGCCCGTCATTTTATATGCCTTTGCTGGCAAATAGGCAATCGCTTTTTCAATCACCTCATCACTGACGTTTTCTTGAATATACTTAGCCTCTTTCTTCCAATCGTCTAATGACATTTCATTTAAAAAATTATGATCAAAATGTCGCGCATTATAATAGTTCCATTTGAAGTCTCCAACATCATTATTATACGTTCCTAATTGACGAACCAAACTGTGATAAGGCTTCAATAATTTCATAGCAAAACCATCATAAGTTCCATATGCATTATCTCGATCACGCGGAACTGGCCGATACAATTTATATCCTTTATCTGTTGGCGTCACCGTCCATCTCCATTGATCCCCATGTCGATCAAAATCTCCAATCAACAAATCAAAAAGTCGACTTCGAGCTACCCACTTTTGGTCCACTCGATGTTTATGATTTTTTTCTAATTTTTGCCCCAGCTTGTAACTATTAATAAATTTTTCAGCATTTCCAAAAAAATCTGCTTCTGGCCAACTCTTTGAGGCACGCTCTTCAACGAGATAAACCTCGCCACCAAAATTATCATTGTAAACCCCCAATGCTGGTTGTTTTGGAATATGATAAATACCTGGATTGGTATGATATATATTGGCTGCTTTTGCCAAAGTGGGCAAGGTCAAAGGCGCAAATGGATGGCTACCTAAAAAGGTTTCACTAAACAAATAACTTACATAAGGTAGCTTGTTAAATGGATAAGGAACACCGCGAGTAACATCTTTCGTCAAAGAACGCATGACATATTCATTGCCATCCGCTGCTAATAAACGAAGTGAATTGGTTTGTTTTCCTCCTCCCTTTTTCACGACAGTGGTCCCACCACGAAAAGTCGATAAATCCAATACTGGAAAATTATATTGCTCTTGATAAAGCGCTCGACGACGTTCTCCTAGCATAAACGTAGAGAACTTTTTCATTGGTTTAATTTCTCTTGAAGAAGGAAAAGTCAATAAGCTATCTGGTCGATTATCAAAATCAGGAAAAGTTGTTGGTATTTCTTCAGCTTTCGTTTTTTCTAATGCCCCTTTCATTTTATATCGGAAAACTAATTGGCCAGAATTTCCCTGTTCACCTGGTATCCAAAATTCTACCCATGCTGAGCCATCTTCATAAAAATCAATTTTCGAAAATCCCATATGCCCATAACTAAACATGGTACCGGGACCTTTAGCTACAGCCGTTTTTTTAGCACCTGCTCCGCTAACAATAAAATGTTGACCTTTACTTTGAATGTATTGTAAACTATTTTCATGTCCAGAAACAAAAATAAATTCTCCATTCTTTTTTGCAGGTCCGATGACTGCTTTTGACAATTCTTTATAAAGTCGATTAGCCAAATCCTGTCTAAAAATACCTGCTCCACGAATAGACATAATCAAACTTCCTAAACCCGGCAAAGGAAGAAATAAATCATCTGCTAAAGGTGTCAAAGGAAATATATGTTCCTTAGCGGTAAATCGACTTCCATGTGGACCATAACTTTTAAATGGATGATGAGCGGCAAAAACAATATTTTTATTTTTATGATCTTTGATGGCAGCTTCTACCAATAAAGCAAATGCTTCTCGACTTTTCACTTCACAACCGTCATTTACATTTGGTTCTTCATCCCAGTCTCTCAGCCACCATTCAGAATCAATAATAATGATGACTAAGTCCTCGTTAATCTCTACGATCTCAGGTCCGGGACAGGCATTATCAGGTAAAAAATAATTGCTCCAATCATCTTCTTCTTCAATTCCTTTATTGAGTGCGGACTCAATATATTTTTCTTGTCTTTTAACTCCTTTTAAACCATAACGATTCCAATCGCGATTACCCGGCATAAAAATAGGGCGACCTTGAAAATCATCCAGCAAATCAAGCTGTTGGTCCAAAGAAATTTCTGCATCCTGTCGCTCCTCCTGATTTTTCTTTGGAGGCACTCCTCTGGGATAAACATTATTCCCTAAAAATAAAACAGAACTATTTTTAGTCGCTTCGCCAAGTTGTTTTTTTAATAAAGATAAAGTCGGGTTGGAAACATTGACATCAGCATCACCGGTATCTCCTATTAAAAAAATGGTGTGACTAATTGTTGCATTGGAATTGGGATGTTGGTTTTTCCATTTTTTAGCATCATCAGATTGATGCATCTTAAAATTAGCGCAAGAACTCAAGAAAAGAAGTATCGCAGCCAACAGTACAAATTTGCTGGAATATTTTTTCATAATGATTTTTTGAAAAGAAGGAATTCTTTTGGGTTTAGTATCCACAAACTGATTTTATTTTTTGATCTATAAGCCAGTTTAAATATAATTAGATGTTAAAATATATCTTTTTTTTGAAAAAGAAGAAAGGAATAAGATTATTTCAATTTCTATAAAATGCTTTCCATCTAAATCAAAAACATTATTTTACATATCAACCTATGTTTTGTATTTTAGCAAATCCACTCTTTAAAATTATTCTTTAAGTCATTTTCTGATTCCTCTTTTGAATGATGCGATAAGCAGCAAAGAAATCTTATTTTGTGGAGCGTTTAAATTATGGCTTGATTTTTTAGTTACTTAAATGACGGAGAACTGCTTGTTTTATTTAAAATTAAAGCTGAACTTGTAAAATGCTTATTTGAATAATAATTATTTGACCAACACTTTTATAGCAAATTTTAAAATCTTGTATGATTAAATCAATAAAACATCAACTTTTCTTTTTTTGCAGCAGCTGGCTAAGCCTTTTAGTTTTTAATCAAACTTTGAACGCACAAGATATCCGTTTTAATGAAGTTGTTTCTTCTAACATTTCTATTTTTGATGAAGATGGAGACACCCCCGATTGGTTGGAGTTACATAATTACGGAACAGAAAATATTGCTTTAAATGGCTGGACCTTAAGTGATCGAAAAGATCAACCTAATAAATGGACTTTCCCAAACACGACCCTCAACGCAGATGATTATTTGCAAATCTGGGCATCCAACAAAGATAAAACCAATCTAAGTATAGTTCGAACGCTTATAAGCGAGGGAGATATTTTTCGATACTTTGTACCGAATCAAGAAGTCTTTCCTTTCTGGAATACTTTACAATTTGACGATACAACTTGGGACGAAGGCCCATCTGGTTTTGGTTATAATGATGATGACGATGCTACTACTGTCCCTCCAAGTACACCTTCTGTTTACATTAGGAAAACATTTAATATTGACAATAAAGAAGCTATAAAAAAACTTCTTTTGGATATCGATTATGATGATGCTTTTGTCGCTTATATCAATGGTGTGGAAGTCGCCAGAGCCAACATCGAAGGCTTTCCTCCTACTTTCAATACTTTCGCTAATGTAGATCATGAAGCCAATATGCACGAAGGTGGTTTTCCAGATCGTTTCGAATTAGCTGATCCAGATAGTTTTCTACAAAATGGAATTAATATACTCAGCATACAAGTACACAATATCAGTTGGACTTCATCAGATTTATCCATCATACCTTTCCTTTCGGCTTTTTATGAGGAGGAAACAACAGAAGGAATGGTTCCACCAGAAATTTTGCGTTTGTCCAATACTTTATTGCATACCAATTTTAAAATCTCTTCTAGTGGTGAAACCCTTTTTCTTTTTAACCCAAATGAAAATTTAATAGATAGTATTGTCATTGAAAATTTACAAGCAAACACTTCATTAGGTTGGCCCTTAGGAGGTTCCGAATTAGTTATCTTCGATAGTTTAACTCCGGGCTTACCCAATCCAACAAATGGTTTTTCAGGAATCAATTTGCCCAACATTATTTTTTCACATCAAGGTGGTTCTACTAATCCTTTGTCCTTAACATTGAGTGGTACAAGCTCAGATGAACAAATTCGATATACTTTGGATGCCACTATTCCAAATGAAAATTCGCCCATCTATAACAATGCAATTTCAATTAATCAAAACACCGTTGTACGCGCTCGTATTTTCCGTCAAGGAACCCTTCCCTCTCCTATTCAAAGTCGAACTTATCTGGTGAATACCTCTCATCAGTTGCCAATTGTTTCTTTGGTAACAGAGCCTGATAATTTTTTTAGTGATGAAACAGGCATTTATGTTTTAGGAGATGACTATGTAGGTGATTTCCCTTATTTCGGTTCTAACATCTGGGAGGAATGGGAACGTCCTATACATTTTTCTTTTTATGAACCTGATGGAAATCTTGGAATCGCCTTTAATGCAGGGACTAAAATATTCGGAAATTATAGCCGTGGAAATGATCAGCGATCGCTTTCTATTTTTGCTCGAAAACAATATGGCATCGACGAAATCAATTATCCGTTTTTTCCAAATCTAGATTATGATTCTTTTCAAGCGATTATATTGAGAAACTCTGGCAATGATTGGCTCAGCACCAACATGAGAGATGCTGTATTGACTGGACTGATGAAAAATAGCGGACTAGATTTTCAAGCTTATCGACCAACAGCAACTTATATCAATGGTGATTACTGGGGCATATTGAACATGAGAGAAAAAGTCAATGAGCATTTCCTAGCGATAAAATATAACATTGATCCAGATGATATCGATATCATTTCTGGTAATGGAGAATTGGTACATGGTGATGATCAAAATTATTGGGCTTTGATTAATTTTCTTGAAAACAATCAATTGACTTCGGAAGCTAATTATCAAACGGTAAGCGATCAAATAGATATTAAAAACTATATTAAATATCAAGTTGCTCAAATTTATTTCAACAACACTGATTGGCCAGGAAATAACATTAAATGTTGGCGAGAAAAAAATAAAAAATGGCGATGGATTTTATATGACACCGATTTTGGTTTCGGTATTTGGAATGATAATGATTTTCAAAACAACACGCTCAACTTCGCCTTGACCAGTATCAACGAACCTTGGCCCAACCCAGCTTGGTCAACGCTTTTATTCCGACGATTGGCTCAAAACCTTAGCTTTAGAAATCAATTTGTCAATCAGTTTGCAGATGAATTAAATTCTAGGTTTTTACCACTGAATGTCATCAATCATATTGATGTAATCAATGCAGGGATTGCCTCTGAGATCAATGCCCATTACAATCGCTGGGAAGGTTCTACATTCTATCGAAATAGTAAGGTCAATGGCATGAAAAACTTCGCAAGTGAACGGCCTAATTTCATGAAAATATACATCAGATCTACTTTTGATTTATCAGACTTTCATCAACTTACATTTGAAAATCAAAGTACTAATAGAGGCTATGTTCAAGTCAATAGTTTGACCATTAAAAATAGCCTTTGGCGAGGAGATTATTTTCAGGACGTACCTATAAAAGTAAGCGCTATTCCAAAACCAGGTTTTACTTTCTCTCACTGGACAGGTGCGATCTCCTCAACTGATTTTGAACTCGAAATTGATATGCAAACGGCCATGACTTTAGTCCCCCATTTTGAACCTTTAGCCATTGGAGATCAAGACATCATTATCAATGAAATTAATTATCATTCTGGTGAAAATATCAATACAGAAGAATGGATAGAGTTACATAATAAAAACGAAAACTTAGTCAACCTATCGGGTTGGACCATCAAAGACAACGATGATACACATACTTTTGAATTGCCCGAAGGTACCCTTATTCCAGGGAATAGTTATTTAGTCATTACAGAAAACGGAACAAAATTTAGAGCAGCTTATCCTGATATCAATTTCATTACTGGAGATTTTGATTTTGATTTATCCAATGAAGGTGATCAGGTTCGACTATTTAATAGAGCGATGGAATTGCAAGATGACGTCCAGTATTTATCTGTAGCTCCTTGGCCAGAAGAAGCCAATGGACAAGGGCCAACTTTGGAATTAATTCATCCAGATTTAGATAATGCTTTAGCAGAAAATTGGGCAACGGTTCATGAGTTTGGAAGTCCGGGTGAAACGAATATTGAGGTCATCAGCTCTATTTACTTGTCAGAAAATACGATGGGTGAATTAAATTATTTTCCCAATCCGTTTTCAGATCAAATTAATATTATCTTCACCCTTACGGAAGCGTCTAGGATCAAAGGCACTTTGTATAATACTTCTGGTATTCAAGTGGCTTCGATTATTGATCAATCATTTTCTGCGGGTTCTCATCATATCGAAAAACGTTTGAAGCATTTGGCTCCGGGTGTTTATTGGTTGGAATTATCCGAAGGAAAAGAAAATGTGGTTAATATCAAATGGGTAAAGATTTAATTTTTTTGATTTGAGTCATTGCTTTCAGACAAGGGTAAAAATTTTGTCCCTTGGAGAGTGGAGTATGGAATGGAATTTCCAATGGTTATTTTTCAATCAATTGTAAAAAATTCTTTAAGATTGGATTTCTACTCTTGCTTTGCCAGATAGCAGAGAGAATGGTCCTTTGAGGAATTTGATTCAATTCTATAAATTTAATTCCACTAAAATTTTCGGACTGTAAAGATTTGGGCACAATGGAAATCCCAAAATTGTTTTCCACTAATTTAAAAATAGAACTCGAATGAATGGTGTTGTGGGTAACGATTGGTGAAAAGTCATGATCATCAAAAATCTGCATGACCTTTTCATAATAAGTTGGACTGTATTTAGTGTCGAATAATATAAAAGACTCTTCTTTGAACTGAGCTATGCTTTTAAAATTATTAGAATCGATGGGATGATCCCTTGGTAAAACTAAACAAAAAGGTTCATCAAGCAAAGGACATATCTTTAATCCTCTAGGCACTCTTTCCAATCTAACAAATCCAATATCGATATCTTGAGAAAGCAAACCTTCTATCTGATTTTGGTTATCCATCTCTTTAAGACTAAAAAGCACGTCAGGATGTTCTTGCCGAAAGGCAAACAAAAGGTCCGGAATAATTTCCTGCATGGCAGAGCCCACATAACTCACTTTTAAATCACCAATCAAACCTTCATTCAATAATTTTGCATGTTTGATGATTCGATCTAGCTCATTGAATTGTCTATTCATTTCTTCCTTTAAAAACAATCCAGCTTTGGTCAATTCAACTTTACGATTATGTCGTTCAAAAAGTTGGATGCCCAATTTTTTTTCCATCTCTTTTATCTGTCTACTCAAACCTGGTTGAGAGATAAAGAGTCGTTCTGCAGCTTTTCGAAAATGTAATTCTTCCGCAAGTGCTAAAAAGTACCGAAAATGTCTTAATTCAATTTGATAACTCACTATTATTAATTATTAAAATAAATAATCATTTCAGGTATCAAATGTAATGATATTTTTACCTTGATCATATGAATTTCAATAAATTAAATAGCCATCACTTATCTCCAGTCGATTTAGGCTTAAAACAACCTAGATGAAATATTTTAATTGGGATATTGGATATTGGATATTGGATATTTACTCACAGTTTCCTCTATAAACCAGAAAAAGCCCCGATTGCTCGGAGCTTTTTCATCAATTCTATAGTGAAATGAGCATCAATATGCTCTCTTCAATTTAGTATCTTCCACCACCGCCTCCACGGTTGTATCCTCCACCGCCTCCGCGGTTGTATCCACCACCACCTCTGTTCTCACGTGGCTCAGCTTTCTTAACTACGATAGTACGACCATCAAATTCTTGATCGTTCAAAGCAGCAATAGCTGATTGTGCTTCATCATCGTTTGGCATTTCAACAAAGCCGAAACCTTTTGATCTACCAGTAAATTTATCCATAATAATTTTTACGGAATCAACGGCTCCATGAGCCTCAAATGCATGTTGTAAATCCGACTCTCTTGTGTCGAAGTTTAATTTTGCAACAAAAATATTCATAAGTACAAAAATTAATTTTCCTGTAAACAGGAAAAAAGTAAAAAAATAATATTAACGAAAAACTAAGGAAGGATAAAAAGACCTAAAAAGAGGTGATGAATAACCTGAGAACTTAATTAATTCCGCACAAAGATAGTGTTTTATAATATCTTATGTGGTTTTTTGACGATTATTTAACTTTAGGTCACATAATCAAGCTTTTTTAAGGGGAATTAATCTCTTTTTTTCAATATTTTCCTTTAAAACCTCTCATTTTTCTAGCTAAAAGCTGGATTTCTACCCTTTTTAGACTCAATTAGAGCTCCATATTAAGTCATTTCCAAGTCTTTTTTCCAATTCAAGCACATAATCTCCAATTCTGTTTTTCTGTAGAATCTGTTCAAATTCCGTGATCAACTCTAATATATTGTTATAGGATCGATCTATTTTAAAAATATCATTTAAATACTCTATCCTTAATTCGTAGTTAATTCTAAATCCAAATGGAGAATTTTGATCTTTATAGGTATAGATGATTTCTTTTATTTCTTCTTCATGTTCTTCAAAATAATCAGAAACACCTCCATTCACATAATGAATCAATCTTTTGGGATTAATTTTATCCTTTATGCATTCTTCCACAAAATTTCGAGCGACAATCCTTAATTCATTTTCCGTAAGTTGATTGTCTTCTAATAATAAAATGATGTCCAAAAAATCTTTGCTTCTTGGTCTCACAATAGATTGATGTAATTTCCAAGAAACTTGTACAGGTATAGGTACCGTATAAGGTATTATAAAAGGCTCACCTTTTTCAGAGTCATATATTATAGGTTCTGGTTCTTCGCCTAAAGGTAAATTCCAGCTAATATCTAAACCAAGAGCACTGATAAGCTGACCATGTACAACACAATACAAATCAGTATTTGTTGTCGGAAAATCATCATTCATTGCATAATCTATTTCTCTCCAAAAATCATTCTCCCTAAAGCTTCTAAATTGTATCCCATCATCTAAATCCACTTCCGTTACTTTAGTCACCCAACTGCTAAATATTTTGGCCGCCTCCTGATTGGTATCAATAAATTCAGCGTATAAAAAATCTAAATCTCTGGCAACTCTTTTCTCCTTATTCAAAAGACATTGTCTCATCAACATACTTCCCTTTAAAACAAATTTCTCATCCAAGTCTACTACCCTTCTCAAAAAACCTTCAAAAGCTAGCAATTCTAAATAGGCATTATCCGTAATTTCTGGCGTATCGATCCATCCCTTATCTATAGACTTGTTCGAATCATAGACACAGTATTCATATTCATCTTTAATCAATTCTACGTCACGCACTTTTAGGTATATCTTTAAATTTTTTATTTCATTTATAAAAGTATTTTTATGTCCATAAAACCTTAAAGTTAAAAACCTTCTATTAACTTGTCCTTTTAGACTATTGTTACTTAAATGAACATTTTTAATTCTGATCATTTCTTTTAAAGCATCCAAATCTTCAAATTCAATCTTTCCATGCCATTCAAAATATTGTCCTCTATATGTTGGAAATTCAGCACGTCCTTGTTCTATAAAATCTAATGGAACTTCAACTTTTATTCTTTTAACTTCATAATCCCATTTTTCAAAATTCTCTACTAATTTATTGATTTCCTTTTTTAATCCACCTTTTTCAATTCCTTTAAATACCTTACTAATCATTGGCTGCTGCGCCACCTCACCTTTTTCCAATTCGATTAAAATTGGTTTGACATTTATTGACCTACAAAAATCAACAAAGTCAAGAATTAGTGGTTCTTCAATGGATTGAATGGTAATGTGAACTTCAAACATTTATGTATAAATATTATTTTTTTTCATAAAAACTAATTTGACTCTTCTTCCAAAAAACCAAGTATATATATCAAAGGCGCATTCCAATTCAAACAAATTTCATTACTCGCATAACTCGATTCTTGATCTACCCAACATTTCATTGGTGGCGAATTAGACGGATATTTAGTCCCATCTTTTACATCCTGCATTCTAGAGTTGGGACCTCCTGAAAGCAATCCTGGTACGGGTTCTTCAATTGCATCAGCTGCACTTTGTCTATGATGAATAAACATCGGAGTTCGATCTCCATGACCTGTAATAAAACTATATCCAAGCGCATTATTTCCTAAAATATAATCTGCAATTTGTTGAACGCCCACCAAGTATTCTTTTTGATGACTTAGTCTATAGGCTTGCGCCAAAATGATTCCAGCATTGAGTAAATCACTATTCGATCCCCAACGAAAATCTTTGACTGGTTGAAAATAAGCTCCATTTCTCGATTTTGACAATATTACATCAGCAGTGTATAAAATGTCTTTCTTCAATTTTACGTAAGTAGCTTCAGGGATAGCCGCTTTATTTTGCAATAAGGAAAATGCACCTGTAAAACGCATAAACTCGGTCCAACCTTCTCCTGCCCTATATTCAATATCAAAAGAATGTCCTTTGATTTTTTCAAAATATTTATCTTCTTTTGTGGACAAGTACAATTCTGCGTTTGCCCAATACCACTCATCTTTAAAATCGTCATCTCCATATTCCCCTGTTCGAATATCTTTGGGATTCGTATATTCTACTTTCGGATTTTTGACAGCCCATTGATAAGCCCTTTGAGATGCACTCAGACATAGCTCCGCATAAAGTGGTTTTGTATCTTGAAACACTCGATAAGCTTGCGCAGCTGCAGCCGCAAAATCTAAGGTCGCTCCTGTTCCTTTACCTACGATATATCGTTGACCTTTTACCATGTCAGGCATGGCCATTGGTTCAAATTTTTTGGTCGTCAACTTATGAAACATCCCGCCATCCTCATCTTGCATGGTCAATAACCAATCCATTTCATACTTCATTTCATCCAACAAATCGCTTTGTCCATTTACCGTTTCAGGGATATTCAAGTTTCTATCATCAAAGGCATTAGGATATTGCTCTTGCAATAATAATATCTGTCCCAATGAAAAACTTCCATTCACTACATACTTATTATAATCTCCCGCATCATACCAACCTTTTGGTGAAGGCTTTGCTTTACCTGATTTTCCACTCGATTCATGATATAGTATATTATCGTCTGCATGTGCCATTTGACGTTGCCATTTTCCTGCATATTTTTCTTCTAATGGCATGCTCATCCGTTGATAATACAATGCTTTCAAAGAAGCCATTTTTACTTCATCTAAAACTTGTTTTTTTATTTCAAAAGGATAAGAGAAACCGACTCCTTTTACCTCAATTCGATAGGTTCCTTCTTTTTCGATTTCACTAAAATCAGCAACACAAATTTTTTCACCAGCCAATGGCCATTCTTGAGCATCAGAAAGTTTCCCTTCATAAATCACTTTACGGTCCTCTCCTTCAAGCACTTGGAAAATTGTCCCTTCTGTCTGATTTACGATAACTGCCTTTTTAATCGCATTTGGATAATACCCAATTTGGTTGACTCGAATCTCTTCACTCCATTCATTTTTACTTACAGATTGATTCGTGCCAGAAGTACAACCTAATATTAAAATCCAGACAGATAAAAATGGACCAACAAAAACTTTCATAGTTATTTTTAATTTCAAATATAGAACAATGTTTCGAGAAACCTAAGAAATTCAAAATCTTGAAAAGAACAATCTTTTTTTTAATTTTATCCAAAATTAATCACCTATGTTTCCAATATATTTCCAGTTAGGGTTTGAGCACATTTCGGATATTAATGCCTATGATCACATCCTTTTCATTATAGCCTTATGTGTCATTTATAGACCTCAAGATTGGAAAAATATTTTAATATTAGTCACTGCCTTTACCATTGGACATTCAATTACTCTGGCTTTAGCCGCTTTTGATATCATTCGCTTTTCAGCAAAAATTATTGAGTTTTTGATTCCAGTCACCATATTACTTACCGCACTATCCAACTTCTATCAACCTTCACAATCCAATTTATCTGCAGGCCATCATTTCCATGAAAATATGAAACGAAATTATTGGTTAGCCTTATTTTTTGGACTGATACACGGCATGGGCTTTTCCAATTATCTAAGAGAGTTGATCATGCCTGGCGAAGAAAGACAATTAGTCGTTCAATTACTCGCATTTAATCTGGGTATTGAATTGGGGCAACTATTAATTGTAAGTTTATTATTCATAGCTGCTTTTATGGTTTTAAATGTTGGTAAGCTTTCGCAAAAATGGTGGGTAAGAATCATCTCCGGTTTAATAGCCCTTTGGTCTATTCGCTTGATGATAGCTACTTTTCCTTTTTGAAAAAAATCTAATAGACTTCTAATTGTTCGGGGAACAAAGTACCTATTAAAAACAACCCCCAAAATAAAGTTCCAATGATGAATGAACTACCCCGATGCAAGCATCGGAGTATCGCAGCCCGCTTAGGCTTTAAAA
>CAYTVR010000034.1:0-19215 GCA_964441245.1 uncultured Saprospiraceae bacterium
TTCTTTCAGGCCCCGCCACTATCAATGGCAATGAAATTACTTTAGATGGCGTAGTTGGAACCGTTACGGTACGAGCCAGTCAAGCTGGAAATGGACAATATGCTGTGGCACCAAACGTAGATCGAAGCTTTGAAGTTACGTCAGATATGGAATTGACACAAAGTATCGACTTTGCAGCCTTAAGTGATAAAACAACAGCTGATTTACCTTTCAATATTTCAGCAACAGCTAGTTCCAATTTGCCTGTTAGTTTTGAAATTATATCAGGTCCGGCGACCATTATGGGCAATGAAATTACTTTGGATGGAGTAGAAGGGATCGTTGTGGTGCGAGCCAGTCAAGCTGGAAATACCGAATATGCTGCCGCACCAAATGTAGATCGAAGTTTCGAAGTAGTGGCTTCTGCTTTACAAACACAAGTGATCGAATTTCCAACGATTACAGATAAATGGACGACCGATCCGCCTTTTGAATTAAACGTAACTACCAATGCAAATTTACCAGTGACCTTGTCTGTAGAAGGTGGTCCTGCAACGGTAGAGGGAAATACAATTACTTTGTTAGGAATCGAAGGAACTGTAGTCATTCGAGCAGTACAACAAGGGAATGGAGAATACAATGCGGCCGATGATGTATTCCGTACTTTCTTGGTGAAAAAAGTCGGACAAACGATTACTTTTCCAGCAATTGGAAATAAATTTATTGATGATGAACCGTTTGATATAGAAGCTTCTAGTTCTTCTGGACTTCCGGTCGTTTTTGAAATTGTTTCTGGTCCTGCAAGCATTTTAGGCAATACGATTACTTTGACCGGAGAAGAAGGAACAGTTGTTGTTCGCGCGATTCAAGAAGGAGCGGGACAATATGAAGAAGTAATTCTTGAGCAATCATTTCAGGTTTTAGAACATTCAATTGCCTATTGTGAATCATCGGGAAGTTTTTCCGACAAGGAATTTATCAAACGTATCATCTTTGCAGGAATTGATCACACTTCCGGACAAGAAGGTTATGGTGACTTTAGAGACCAAACTGCTCGCGTACGAACGAATCAAGAATACAACTTGAGAATATATCCTGGTTTTGAAGGCTATCAACACCTACAATTTTTTCACATCTGGATTGACTTTAATCAAGATGGTGATTTTGAAGATCAAGGCGAAGAAGTCTTCAGTCATTTCCGACCAGATAAACCAGCGAGTTCGGCAATAGAACCTATTAATCGATCGATTAGAATTCCAGATTTTATACCCTCAGGAACGACGCGTATGCGAGTATCCATGCAAAGAGAAATGTTTCCTGAGTCTTGTGAATTTTTTGAATTTGGAGAGGTGGAAGATTATTCTGTTCTCATCAATGAAACCGCAGGTGAATCATTTGAAGGCCTTGGTATTTATCCAAACCCTGCACAATCTTATATTTTTATTGATATGAGAAATGCACGAACAGATGCCGGTACCATGTATTTGTACAATGCGATGGGCCAGATTGTATACAAACAAGATTTAGATGTGATTGGTCAAGGTACCTTACGTTTAGATATTGATCATTTGGATATGGGTGGGTATATCGCTGATTTGATTTTATCAGATGGAAGTCGATTGACCAAACAATTTGTGATCGTACGATAGGAATGGTCTTTGCATATCTATTGTTTGGACAGAAAATAGCCAGCATTAGAGAATGTAAAGCGCTTTGAATTCAATTGCTAGGTAAACAAAGTATTAAAATTTTGGTTACTTAATCAATAGAAGCTATCAATTCATTCTTTTTTTCCTTTCGGAATAATGAGCATGAATTGAGCCTAAATATAAAAAATAAACTGTACTTCATTAGTTTATAGTGACGTACAAATAGCGTTTTTCGTTAAATAGTCAAAGATTATTGGTGAATTTCGAAATTCATATTAACTTTACTATCGAAAGATTTGAGCAATTAAATGATTAGCTTGAATTTTTATTTTCTAGTTGGAATAACCTATACTAAAAGAGTTTATCGATAAGCCCCCGTACTTATCAGAATAAATAATCTTTTTTAGATCCTCCCTTTTGTCCCAATACTGAATTTTACACGCACCTATGCAATAGTGAATTCTATTGTACGATTTTAGACATTCTTTAATCGAGTAAATGTTATGCGCATTTGCTGGACTAATTTGTTTATGACCCATTTAAAGAAAGAATTATGAAAATTACTACAGAACAGCTGTTTTCTTATCGGGAGGAAAATAGAGAAACATGGAGTTCCCTTAAAAAAATAATTCCCATTTTGATGCTATTCCTTTTACCTTTTGTCAAGGTGAATGCACAGAATATTTTTATCAATGAATTTCAAGCTTCCAATTCTTTGATCTTAGATGAGTATGGAGAAAGTGATGATTGGGTAGAGTTGTATAACGCGGAATCAATGCCTGTTGATATTGGAGGAATGTATATCTCTGATGATTTAGGAGATCCAATGGCTTGGCAAATTCCTGATGATGAACCAGAACTAACGACGATTCCCGCAAACGGATATCTGATGCTTTGGTTTGATAAAACGCCAGATCAAGGTCCATTACACATTAACTCCAAACTATCTGCTTCAGGAGAAGCAATTGGTTTATTCACTACGGATGGATTAAGTGTTTTGGATTCCATTTCATTTGGCGAGCAAACGACTAACGTTTCAATGGGACGTGAATCAGATGGAGGCATGCCTTGGATGTTTTTTACAACACCTAGTCCAAATGATTCTAATGCCAATGGTAATTTTCAATTACAAGTCGCGACACCGATTGCTTCTATTACCGGAGGACATAAAAGCGCAGCATCTACTGTCGCACTATCAATCTCCACAGCAGGAGCAACTATTCGATATACCACTGATGGTTCAGAACCAACCGCCACTTCACCAACCTATAATACTCCGCTCTTAATTGATGCGACCACTTCATTGAGAGCAAGAGGATTTAAAACAGATTTTGCGCCAAGCAGAACGATGACACATACTTACCTCTATGATGTTGATCATGATTTTCCAATCATTTGTTTGAGTACGGCACCTGAAAATTTCTTTGATACGATCACCGGAGTTTATGGTAATTGGATGGCAGATATTGAACAACCTTTGCACGTTGAGTTCTATGAATTGAATGGTGATTTGGCTTTTAAATTAGACGCAGGAATCAAAATTCATGGATCAGGTAGCGCTAGTCATGAGCAAAAAGGATTGGACATCATTGCTCGTTCAGAATATGGAACTAAGTATATTGAGTACCCTGTTTTTCCAGATTTATCTTACGATAAATACCGGGCATTTATTCTCCGAGCATCTGGAAATGATTCAGATGGAACCCTGTTTCGAGATGCCATGATGAGTAGTTTGGTAAGAGAAACAGCCGATGTAGATGGTACGATTAAGAAAATTCAATTTGAACCACAAGCATATCGACGATCTATTGTTTATCTCAATGGAGAATATTTTGGTATTCATAATATGCGAGAAAAACTAGATTGGCGATACTTAGAAAGAAGACATAATGTTGATAAAGATGAAGTCGATATTATTACCTGGGAAAAAACAATAGAAAGAGGAAATCGACAGTCTAAAAGAAAATACTTAGAATTTTTAGAAACGACTAATTTTAGTGGCCCTGAAAATATTGATTCACTCAAATCTTGGATTGATATTGATCATGTACTAGACTATCATATTTTTAATGTGTTTGTTGATAACACAGATTGGCCAGCGAATAATAATAAGCATTGGCGAGTCCGAAAAGACGATAAAAAATGGCGTTGGTTTGTCTACGATCTTGATTTTGGTTTTGGCTTTCAACCTTTACCGCCAAACGAAGATGATAATGGAAATTGGACTTCTAATTCTCTTGGAGAATTGTTGTCAGACTCTAGTACCTTACACACTTATCAACCATATGCGACTATGCCAATGAGAAGGTTAATGGAGAATGAGGGAATCAAAACCCAATTCTGTAATCGAATGGCAGATCATCTTAATATTTTTTATAACACCGATCGAGTAGTAGAAAGAGTTGATGCATTTAAGGGAATTTACGAACCAGAAATGGCTCAACATATCATTCGTTTTCCTGATTTAAATAACTGGGAAGTTAATGTAGATCGCGTTCGTAATTTTGGATTAAATAGAACGGAAACCGTTTGGAATATGTTTGAAAATCATTTTCCAGAAATTACGGATGTCATTGATTTATCTTTAGATGCTTCACCAACGCAAGGCGGACAAATTCGCTTAAGTACGATGCGTCTTGGAGCTTCTGAATTTCCATGGAGTGGAAAATATTTTGCAGGTTTAAATGTACCTATCGAGGCAAGAGCAGCAAGAGGATATGTTTTTGATTCTTGGTCTTTAGCTAGCTTAGGAACAGATCCGGTGACGTCGATTAATTTTTCAAATGCAGAATCGATTGTTGCCAATTTTTCTCAAGGATCTACAGAAACGGGAAACATTGTGATCAACGAAATCAACTATAATTCACTTGGAGAAACGAACTCTGGTGATTGGATAGAATTGTACAATGCAGGATCGACTGACCTTGATTTATCTGCTTGGTATTTTGAAGATGAAAGTGGAGAATACTTCAATATACCTGTTGGAACAATTTTGCCAGCAGGCGGATATTTGGTTTTAGTTGAAGATGCTTTAGCTTTTCAAGCGGCTTATCCTACAGTGACTAATTTTGTTGGAAATTTTGGAGAATCTCTATTCGGTAGTTTTAAATTGAACAACGATAGTGAAGAAATTAAAATCAGTAATGCTAATGCTTCCTTCGTTGATATTGTGGATTATGACGATAGCTTGCCTTGGCCAGAAGCAGCTGATGGTGATGGAGAAACTTTGCAATTGATTGCAGCAGATTTGGACAATGCTTTACCCGCAAGCTGGAAAGCATCAACGCCTACACCGGGTGCAATGAACAACGTGACGGTAAATACAAATAATCCTTTTGGAGAAAATATTTATACGAAAGTGACGCCCAATCCATTTAAAGAAAGTACCACTTTTGAAACGACGGGTTTGACGAATCAAAGGTTGAATTTTAGACTATATGATTTGATGGGACGTTTGGTGCATGAGCAAAATTTTGAAACGACTACTTTTGAATTTCAACGAAATTTCTTAGCGAAAGGGGTTTACTTTTTTGAAGTAAATGTCAACGGAAATCGAGTAAGTACAGGGAAATTAGTAGCGGAGTAAGATCATTGCCGATTGCTTTTGGCGATAAGAATCAAATTTAAATTCTAATAAAGTAAAGGGTTTTTAGCATGACTAGAAATCCTTTACTTTATTTTTATAACTGTTTCAATAACCACTCTTTTTCCATTACAGAATGAGCTTTAATTTTTTGCGAAAGCGCTTTCTTCGCTTCTTTATCATTATGATTTAAGTACAATAGTTTTTTAGTAAACTCAATCAATTGAATGTATTTGTCACGATGATAACCAATGACTTTTTTTCTATTGAGAAACGTTTTAAAACTTGCCAATAAGCTATCTAATGGATCAAACTCTTCTAATTCATAATACATTTTTAGTAAGATCACTTTAGCGTCAGTTGTGAGTAATAAGTCGGATGAATCAACGGTGGCCAATAAGGCCATAGCCTGATGATAATCCTTTTTAAAATACAAAAGTCGCGCTTGATTATATCGAAAATATTCTGAACGATATTTTGCTTCTATCAAGGGGGCATATTCGTTAATAAAAGATTCTACCCAATCCAATTCTCCTAAATGAAGTCCAGAGGCGACCACATTTTTATAAACAAAACGATTCAACCTATTTTGTATTAACAGGAGTTTGTTTTCTAGTCCCAATTGATACAAATGGAAAACTTCTTGGAGATATTGATCTTGTCCGTTGTTGATTTGTTTAATGCAAAAATTGATGGCGAGTAGTAAAATATCTACCATTTCTTCTTTTGGAAAAAGGTGTTGGTACTCCAGAAATTGATTTTTTAATTTTTGGAAATCCTGATGACTGTCTTCTGTTAATGCTTTATAACAATAATAGTAAATAGCAATTGCAGGTACGTTCAAGTGAGCACTGTCTTTTAGATAATCTAAAACCATCGATAGCAATCCAGAATCATACTTAACTTTATAAACTGCTTGATGAGATAAGAGCAAACAACTTTGTTTTAATTTATTAGCGAGGTATTGAATATCATAAGCGTCATTGAGACTTTGAAGATTATTGGCGGTTGTTCGTTTGGATTGAGCGTTGTAAGAATATTGTTCCAGCTCTATTAAATAATTCAGATGATAGAAGGTCGCATTGCGAGGGAGCTTTTCTAAACTAGTTCGAGCGGATTGAATGGATTGATGGAAATGCTTTTCTAAATTACGTTGACGGTATGCCGTAGTCAATTGTATTTTTTGATGTAAATCTGAATTGTCTTGTACTTTTTCAGCAAGGTATTGTTCTAATATTTTTAATAAAAAAGACATGGTATATCTTATCTTTCTATCATCATACTCTTCCTTAGGAAAAACTGCTTTAAAAATAGAAACTTTGCTCAAGTCAGCCGTTTTTTTACCTATTCTTTTATGCAAAGTTTGATATAACTTTAATACATCGGGACGACGATTATACCAAGGAGAATGAAGTATTTTATCCAAATCTGTTCTTTCTGTAGGAGTAAATTGACGAAAAAGGGCGTATAACTTACTGTCTTTCATTGCGTTTTTTTGATAAAAATAATATAATTATTTGATTAACAGTATTTTATAATTCAAGGCTATTGACAAATGAGCATTTTTGTCTTTGTGATTGCTGTAGTTTCTCCTGATGTTTGTATTATGAAAAGGCTATAGCACATTACTTAATCCTTAAAAATTATTATGCAAAAAATATTTACTATGAAAAAGATTAATCAATTTTACTTTTTATGCCTAGTCTTATTGGGCTTTCAAAACACCAGTCTTGCTCAAGATCCTCTAACTATGGAAGCCCAAAGAGTCGGTGATATAGTAGAGGTCACTTGGATTGGTCCAGGACTTGAAGGTCCTAATTTTTTTAGTTTGTCTAGAACTTCTGATAGTGGATGGGAGAATTTAGACAATAACATTCCTGGCGAAGTGGGAGTTATGAATTACAATTTCACGGACAATGGACCATTTACAGATGAATTATATACTTATTACTTGCAGTGGTATGGAGAGACTCCGAATAATTTTATTGACTCCACAACAGCAATTGTTAGTTTTATTGATAATCCATCGTTTATCAAGATTAATTTGATGATTGATAGTGATGAAAACTGTATGTTCGATGCAAGTGAACTACCTTTTGCAGGAATGGGTGTGCAAGTGACTAATGGAGATGAAACCTATTATGGTACAACCAATGCTAATGGGATGACCACTATTACAGTGGAGAGTCCTGATACTTATGAAGTCAGTATTCCCAGTGTTCAATACTATCCATATTGGAATCTTTGTCAAGAAAGTTTTACCGTTGATTCAGAACCGAATCAAACATCAGAAGTAACATTTTTATTGGATGAGATAGAAATTTGTCCAGATCTTTGGGTTGATCTTGGTACATTTCGATTACGTAGATGCACAGAGGAGACTTATTATATTTATGCTGGAAATCAAGGTACTGAACCTGCAATTGATCCTTATGTGACGATTGAGTTTGATCCATTTTTGACAGTGGTCAACAGTAGTCTTTCGTGGAGTAATCAAGTAGATAATACTTATACTTTTGATTTGCAGGATTTAGCTGTAAATGAAACCGAATTTTTTACAGTTACGGTAAGTGTGGATTGTGATGTCCCTTTAGGGCAAACTCACTGTTCTACTGCACATATTTATCCAGATAGTATATGTACAGAGCCAAGTGTTGATTGGGATGGATCGAGTGTAAAGGTGAGTGGAGAATGTATCAATGATGAAGTACAGTTTACCATTGAAAATGTGGGTACTGGAAATATGTTAGAAGCCTTAGAATACATCGTGATCCAAGATAATATCCTCTTGGATGAGCCTGGCGATTTCCAATTAGTTGCTGGACAACAATTACAATTACCTTTTATGCCAGCGGGTGCTACCTTACGTCTAGAGGCTGATCAAGCAAATGGACATCCAGGATTTAGTATGCCAACGGTAGCAGTGGAAGGTTGTGGAGGTACACCTTTTAGTACTGGATTCGTTACGATATTTGGAGAAGATGATCAGAATTTTTCAGTGGATACAGATTGCCAAGAGAATGTTGATTCTTATGATCCGAATGACAAACAGGGTTTTCCTAAAGGATATGGAAATGCTAACTATATTCGAGTAGGGGAAGAAATAGATTACCTCATTCGATTCCAAAATACAGGAACCGCTCCAGCAATCAATGTGAATATTGTTGACCAAATTGATCCAGGCTTGGATTTCAGCACCTTACGTCCAGGCGCTTCTAGTCATGACTATACTTATGAAGTATTTGGTGATCGTGAAATTAATTTTAAGTTTGCCAATATCAATTTACCAGACTCTGTGAGCAATGAACCGGAATCGCATGGATTTGTAAAATTTAAGATCAAGCCGCTAAAAGATTTGCCTTTAGAAACAACGGTGTTTAATAAGGCAGCGATTTATTTCGACTTTAACCCACCGGTATTAACGAATGAAACCCAACATACGATTGGAGAGAAATTCATTTTAACCGATATCCAAAATTTGTTGGGTGCGTCTATTCAGACAAAAGTCCAACCCAATCCTTTTAGTATTTCTACCACCATTATCGTTGAAGGTATGGAAAATCAGCAATTGACTTTTAGATTGTATGATCAGTTAGGGCAATTAGTTCGTCAAGAACAATTTGCTGATACTCAATTAGAATTTGTAAGAGGTAATCTAAGTCCAGGTATTTACTTTTTTGAAATTGCTGATGCAAAACAGAAAATCAGTATTGGTAAAATCATTGCGGATTAAGCGTTGACTCCATAAAAAATAATCATCCCGAATTTTGATAAATGTCAAAATTCGGGATTTTTCTTTTAACCAGCATATTGAAGCTAAATCATTCCGCTTGGTATTTTGGCCGATCGAACTTATTGGGTTGTCAAAGCAAAGCTTTGAAAGAGTAAATGGATGAACACCTTTATATGACTAAATGAAGTCTTAAAGTCTCTACATATTACATGTGTTTAAAAAATATGTAATTGAAATACGAAAATTTACAAATTAAGGCACAATTGTAGCATACCATCTGATGAAGAAGTTTATTAAAGCTTTAGGGGGATTCAAAATGCCAAAGCCCCAATAACTGAAAAGAAGCAACGTCTGTGAAATTGTTTGTGAGAAAAATGATTAGTTTGGGTTTGAATGATACGGATAATAAAGAAGTTATCTTTAAGTATCGTTTTATGAATAGTGTGCTGATTTGTTCAGCAATAGTAGCCCTATTGGATAGACTGATCTTCTATTTATTAGATTATGATCCTATTTTACCTTTCGTTATAGCCATACTTTGTTTAACGGTAGTTGGCTCAGTTTTCCAGTATTTTAGAAAAATTCACATAACGGTTCATTTATATTTGTGTGCTTCTTCGGTCAT
Organism: uncultured Saprospiraceae bacterium; assembly: GCA_964441245.1. Lineage (GTDB taxonomy): Bacteria > Bacteroidota > Bacteroidia > Chitinophagales > Saprospiraceae > JALZUU01. Next base: position 9,570 of record CAYTVR010000034.1, read on the forward strand.
GATCATGATCTTATCGATAGGATATGGTGTGCCAATGGCAGTTGCTAGTTTTTTCATGCTGATGGCGATCATTGTCTGCATTACACTTCAAGAATCAAAGCTAAGGTATCTGTATTATATCGGATTTCTGTTGACCGTTTTAGCACTAAATTATAGAAACAGTATCTATGGTTCAATCTATGAAATCAATAATGAGTTCGCCTTATCTATGGTGTTAATGCCTACCGTATTGTTTTTACAAATAATATTGATCAATGCTTTTAGTAGAGAACAAAATCGTAAAAACAGAAAATTTGATCAACAAAATCAAGAATTAAAGCGACTTTTTTCTGTCACACAATCTGTTTTAGAATCAACAACAGATGGTATTTTGGTCGTTGATCTCAATCAAAAAATCACACATTACAATCAACGCTTTTTACAAATGTGGAGCGTGTCTGAAGCACTAATGGACAAGAGAAATGATGATGAATGGATGGGGAATATTTTACAACAATTGAAAGAACCTGGAAAGTTTATCTCAAAGGTAAATGATCTTTATAATCAACCAGAAATATCAAGTAAGGATATACTTCATTTTAAAGATGGACAAATTTTTGAGCGAAATGCCCAACCTCATTTAGTGGACAACGAAATTGTCGGAAGGGTTTGGAGTTATAAAGATATTACTGATCAAGAAAATGCTCGAATCGCATTAGAGGAGAGAGAAAATTTGTTTCGAAAACTTTACGAATATAGCCCTGTCGGAATCATAATGGGTACACATCATGGAGGTAAGTTGACTTATGCAAATCGCAAGTTTTGTGAAATGCTAGGTTATACATCCGATGAGATTCAAGATAAAACAGTTAGTGATGTTACTTATTCAGTGGATCGTGGGCTTCAACGAGAAAAATATCAGAAAGTCCTTTCGGGAGAAATAGAATCCTTCTCGCTTGAAAAACGCTATATAACAAAGAATGGAGATATTCTTTGGGGACATGTATCTGTTTCTGTCGTACGAGATAGTAATCATCGGATTAAGCATGATATCGTTATCGTTCAGGATATAACTGAAAAACGTAAGACGGAAAAAGCACTCCAAGAAAGTGAAATCAAATTCCGTAATATGTTTGAAAGGGCTCCTTTCCCATTGGTTTTATATCGTGGAGATCAGATACTAGATTGCAATGATTTGATGGTTCGATTTTTAGAAGCAGATTCTAAAAAAGATTTATTAAAGATTCCTTTATCTCAATTTGCTCCTTTGATGCAGATTGATGGCAGATTGTCCAATGAGAAGAGAGTAGAAATGGAAGAGATTGCCTTGAAAAAAGGTGCTCATCGGTTTGAATGGATCAATCAAAAAATTGGTGGATCTGAAGTTCCTCTAAATATAACGATCACTCCATTTGAACTCAAAGGAGAAAAAATATTTTTTGGTATTTGGAGAGATATGACGGAGCAGAAGGAAAGTGAATCTAAGATTAGAAGTCTTTTACAGGAATTGCGTAGAAAAAATAGCGGATTAGAAGAAAAAGTAAGAGAGCGAACCTTGAATTTGCAAAAAACAAATGAAGATCTTTTACGATCCAATCAAGATTTAGAACAATTTGCTTATATCGCCTCCCATGATTTGCAAGAACCCTTACGGATGGTCGGGAATTTTGTACAATTACTAAATCGACAATATAGTAATCAAATCGATAAAGATGGTAAAACCTATATCAACTTTGCCGTAGATGGAGTGACAAGAATGTCTAAATTGATACAAAACCTATTGCGATACTCAAGAGTGGGTAGAACGGATGCCACTTTCGTAAAAGTAAATTTGAATGATATCATTGATCAAAAGATATTGGATTTATCTGAAAGATTGCGGGATCAAAAAGGAATAGTCGAATTGCAGGAATTACCCCTTGATATTCAGTGTGAACCAGAGCAATTAGGTATTGTTTTTTACAATTTAATTGGCAATGCCTTAAAGTTCAATCAAAGCGAACAACCAGAAGTCATAGTCACAAAAGAAGAGAGAGAAAACGATTTTTTATTCGCTGTAAGCGATAATGGCATTGGAATTGATAGTCAATATAGTGAAAAGGTCTTTCAAATTTTTAAAAGACTGCACAGAAGAGAAGAATATGCAGGAACTGGAATAGGTCTTTCCCTCTGTAAAAGGATTGTAAGCCGCCATAAAGGACAAATTTGGTTTGTCTCTACTCCGGGAGAAGGGACTACTTTTTACTTTACAATAAAGAAGAATCTTTAAGTTTGCTTAATCATAAATTGAAATAAAATAAGTCTTACGACTAAATGTGCATTATAGACCCTAAATAAAATTTAATACCCATGGAGGAACTAATAGAAATTTTACTGATTGAAGACAACGAAGGTGATATCGTTTTGACCAAAAAAGCTTTTGAAGATGGTAAAATTAGAAATAACCTGAATGTATGTCGAGACGGTCAAGAAGGAGTAGATTACCTCTTCAAAAAAGGAGAGTATGCTAATGCGACTACTCCAGATTTGATTCTTTTAGACCTTAATATGCCTAAATTAGGTGGTCGAGAGGTCTTAGAGCAAATTAAGAATGATGATCGCTTAAAAGCCATTCCTGTTATTGTTTTAACCACATCGGAAGATGAGATGGATATCATGAAAAGTTATCAGCTTCATGCCAATAGCTATGTCAGAAAACCAGTTGATTTTTTACAATTTGTAGATGTCGTTAGTGAAATTCAAAATTATTGGTTTTCAATCGTTAAAATACCTACGAAACCCTATTCCGCAACAGGAAGAATTTTTTAAAATAAAACAACATTTTAAGATTAAAATACCTGAGTAAGTTTCCAACTTGCTCAGGTATTTTTGTAAATTCCTACCATCCAATTATTCCATCCCCGATTTTTATCGCATATTGTGTTTTGCTCTAAGGAAGAATGCTTTTTGAGCATTGTCTAACTTTCCTTTTATCGAACCAATAAATATGTTTTTCAACTTTCTTCTTTTGATTCATGCTTTGTATCGCTTGTTATACAGTGTGCTTTTTGTCAATCACTTTTATTTCCGTAAAGGACTATTAAAAAAGGTGACAACAGTATATCAACAAAAGAAACAAAGCTTCGAACCAAAATATTTTAAACGAATTTACTATCACGGTTTGTTAGGAAGTATTACTAATGAATGGTTTACCACTTTGAGAGGCTATCCTCAAACTCAACAAGAAGCAAGAGCAGGGTTTTATCTTGGAACGGCTACGGCGGTCTATGATGATTTGTTTGATCATTATAATTTTACAATGGACGAAAGTTTAGAAGATTTGGCGAAAGGCCGTTATAAAAACGATAATGTAACCGAACGACTCAGTAAACTCTTTTATGATATTATTTTAGAAAATTTAAAGGATCAATCTCATTTCGATTTTTATTTACGTAAAGTTGGCCTGCTTCAAGAGGAAAGTAAAAAACAAGAAACGGATGAGTTGTCTGAATCAGAATTGCGTCGGATTACTTATGAAAAAGGCGCATACTCGGTGGCCCTTTCACGAAGTATTTTGGAACATGAATATCGCCCTGGCGAAAAAGAAGCCATTTATCTTTTGGGTTCTTTAATCCAATTTACAGATGATGTTTTTGATGTTCGACGGGATTATCTTGGAAAGATACTTACACTCGCTACAATGACCAAGGATATTCGACAAATCAGAACAGAGTACGAAGGTTTGATCTATAAAAGTTTTGAAGCCTTTAAAAATTTAGATTATCCTCCTCAAAAATTGCGACGATTTTTTATGCAGATATTAATTATCGTAAGCCGAGGAATGGTTTGTCTCAATCAATTGGTACGCGTGCAAGAAAAGCATGGTGAAACCTTCCAAATTGAAAAATATTCTAGAGCGGAATTGGTTTGTGATATGGAAAAACCAATCAATATATTTCGAAGCTTTTGGTACTGTTTGCGATGGAAAATGTGAAGCGATAATCATTTCAACTAATGAAAAGCAATATTTCTACTAATTCGATGTTTAAATTTTAAGGATCATGTATCATGTATTTGTTCTGTTTTGCAGAATAGTATAACAAGTCTCTTCGATTTTATAAAAAAAGATGATGAAAAAACTAAAACTAATTTTTATTTCTTTCCTCTTGAGTTATCAACTTTTTGCGCAAAGCGAATTAGAAGAATGGATTCAAAAAGGGATAGAGTATCATGAAGCGGGTAAATATGATGAAGCCATTGAAAGCTATGGAAAAGCGCTAAAAATCGATAAGAATTCTCCTATCGCCTTGTATGAAACTTCCTATAGTTATTTTTCCAAAGGTAATTTTAAGTTGTCTGTAAAGTATGCAGATCAGGTGATTGAACAAGAGAAAGAATATATCAAGGAAGCGATGTTGATCAAAGGTTCTGCTTTAGATAATCAAGGATTAAGTGAGCAAGCGATTTTAGTTTATGAAGCTGCGGCTAAAAAATTCCCCTACGACTATTTGCTGTTTTATAACCTCGGTTTAACCTACTATGGTTTGAAAAAAAATGCGGAATCAGAGTCGGCATTGTTAGCAGCATTAGAGTTGAATCCGGATCATGCTAGTAGTCATTTGTTATTGGCTTATCTAAAAGTGAATCAAGGTAAACGCATTGAACCCATATTGGTTTTGTATACGTTTTTGTTGTTAGAGCCCGATACAGAACGAGCAAAACAAGCTTATCAATTGCTACTAGAATTACAAAAACAAGGGGTGAGCAAGGATGAGCATAAAGACGATCAAATTAATTTAGAAATCAATAGTACGGAAGATGAATTTGGAACAGTTGAATTAATGCTCTCTTTGCAAGAAGCCTCTCAGCAAATGAAAACTGACGACAAGAAATCAGAGGTTGAATTTTTTATTCAAAAAACAGAGGCTTTAATTTCGACCTTAGATGGACTAAAGAAAGACAAGAAAGGCGTCTGGTGGGAATTTTATGCAGACCTTCTATTTCGAATCGAACATGCCAAACACTTAAAAGCATTTTGTTATTATATCAGTTGGACAAGCCCCGACAAAGAAGTAACCGAATGGTTAGAAGTTAACCAAAAGGATCTAGAAGCTTTTGGAAAATGGTTGCAAGAGTAAAGGGCAAAGGTTTTTTTATAAAAATATAAAGGCGAGGCAACACAATCAACGTGAATTGCGTTATAGTAATGTATTTCGAGTTGATCATTAGATTTAGAAGCCTTTATGAATATACATTTGAATCCAAAAGAAGAAGAAATCATGCAAATCCTTTGGCGCCTAAAAAAGGCTTTTGTCAAAGAAATTGTAGCAGAAATGACTCCACCTAGGCCTCCGTATACTTCGGTATCTACCATAGTTCGGAAGATGCAAGATCGTCAATTGATTGGTCATGATGAATTTGGAAAAACCCACCGTTACTTTCCCGTTTTGACAAAAGAAGGGTATCGAAAACAGCGATTTGGAAATTTGTTTAAAAATTATTTTCAAGGTTCTCCTGAACAAGTTGTTTCTTTTTTCCTCAAGGAACAAAACGTAAGCGTGGACGAATTAGAAGCGATTCTAGAACAAATGAAAAACAAAAAATAATGCCCGGACTATTACTCTATTTACTAGAAGGTAGTTGTTGTTTGATTGCCTGTTGTCTATTTTATCATTTTTTGCTGAAGCAAGAAACGAGCTTTCAAGCCAATAGATTTTTTTTACTAGTAAGTAGTTTATTTGCCGTCTTGATTCCATTACTTCATATTGAATGGGAAATCCAAAGTATGCCAATGGCATTTGATTTAGAATCTTATTTTGAACTAACAGCATCCAATCCATCAGCGATATTGATTAGTGAAGTGAGTCATCAACCTAGTATTACCTTTAATTTTTGGTCTTGTTTTTTGGGGGTATACTTTGCAGGAATACTATTTTCTTTTTCAAAATTATTGAGTTCCTTTTATACCATTTGGCAATTATATAGAAAGGGTAATAAAATAACTCGAGGTGCTTATTGTGAAATTGAGATAGATCATCCTCTTCCTGTTTTTTCATTTTTTCATCATGTGTTTTTACACAAAAGTGGAACTATTTCTGAAAAAGAATGGGCCTATATTATCGCACATGAAGAAGCCCATATTCAACAAAGACATTCCTACGATATTTTGTTGATGGAAATATTAAAAATTGTTTTTTGGTTCCATCCAGCCATTTATTTTCTAAAAAAATATCTCCAAGAGGTACATGAATACTTAGCAGATCAAGCAGTTTTAAAACAAGATGTTGCCGCATATGATTATGCCAGTGTTTTAGTCAATCAAGCAAGATCTTCAAACACGAGCATTCATGTAGTTAATCATTTTAATAATAATCAAATCAAAAATCGTTTACTTATGATGAACAAAACAAGAGCTCCGATGCGGGCTATGATTCGCTTATTGGCAGGATTGCCATTACTGATTGGTTTATTCTTCTGTTTTGCAGTAGAGCGATCCAATGCACAAGAACCATTTGCTTCCTCCTTTATCTACAAAATTTGGGATTGGAATGAACAGAATGATATCAATTTTGATGTAAATGGAATAAAACGTAGTGAACAAGAAGTTCAAAAAATACTGGTAAAAGAATTGAAGATACAAGCACCGACTGAGTTGCGTTTGGTAACAGAATCAGAAATGGAAGATTTAGATATCAATAGAGGGATTTGGTCTTTTGACATGAATGAAATTCAAAAAGTAAATAGGAACAAATTGAAATTGATTTGGGGCAATCAAAAGTTGAAAACGAAAATGTCTAGTAAAAAATTGAGATCAGATCGTTTTGCAAAGATAGATGTCAAGGTAAGTAAGGAATTAGTGCCTTTGAAGGAAGGAATTTTATTAGTAAAAGAAAATGCAGAGATGAGTCCTAAAGATGCACGAAGCTTTTTTATTAATGAAGGTCTTTTGACGCCTAATGCTTTAGAATATATTCGGACAGTCGAAAAAGGTGCCGTGTTAATTTTTTCAGGATTGCGATTTGAGCAAGGAGCAAAACCTTTTGAAATAGACGGAACATATAAGATTTCAATAGTCAAATAGGTAGCAATACCGGAGTAAATTTTTTTAAGTAAATCAACGTGATTTGCGTTATGTTGGCGTTTTTCACGTTGATTCTTTTGTTTGCTCAAAAAATATTTTATCATAAAACCAGAAAATATAAAGTTATGAAACTAAATTTTATCCATGCGTTTTCACTACTCATGATTGTATTCATTTTTTCACCAAAAGTGAAAGGACAGTTACCTCTATATGAAATAGGGATTCGGACCACTGATTTTAATAGAGTTGATGCCATTTATAAGAAAAGTAAAAAGCAAAATGTTTTTATGCGCTATCGATTTGTCTTAGCTCGATTTAATTATTCTGCATCAAAAGAGAGAGCCAATATTTTTAATACTTCACTTGGAATAGCAATAGGGAAGGAGCGACGAAAAGAACTGACTGATCGATTAGATTTTTTTCATGGTTGGGAACCTAATATGATTTTAAATCTCTCTAAGACTAATGATAATTTTAATTTATCTATCCAACCAGCATTAGGATATGTCCTAGGAATTCAATTTGAAATAGCTGATCACTTTTTTCTTGCGATGGAAATGATCCCATCGATTATCGGGCAAATATCAAGGAGTGATTCCTCCCGAAGTGCGATGATCAGAGCTGGATTTAATTCTAACGGAGTAGCGATGAGTTTGGCTTATCAATTTGAAAAGAAGAAATAAAATACAAAAACGATTGGTGTGCAGAGTTGAGAACTCCAACACCAATCGTTCATTTGTTAAAATTGATTTATAGCAAGAATTGATTGTATGTCTTACTAGATTATTTTCTATAAAGAAAAATAATCCATATCATTCATTTTATTTTTCATGATACCCTTGATATCCATTACAAAGGCATTTGGATTAGACATGTCTTTTAAGATCTCTTCATTGAGGTCCATATATTGTTCATGACTAACAGCAACAATGATGGCATCGTAATCATTGCTGGTGCTTGGCGTCATCTCGATACCATAATGTTGGCGTACTTCTTTTGGAGAAGCGATTGGATCGATAACATCTACCTTAGCACAATATTTATTTAATTCTTTGACCAGATCAGCGGCTTTGGAATTTCGAATATCTGTTACATTTTCTTTAAAGGTAATTCCTTTGACGAGTACCTTACATTCTGTAGATTTCTTACCTCTGGATTTTAATTCTCTGGCTACTTTTTCAGCAATTTTTCCAGCCATTCCATCATTGACACTTCTACTAGAAGAAATGACCATTGGATTATGTCCTACCCGAATTGCTTTTTGAATTAAATAGTATGGATCTACACCAATACAGTGTCCACCAACTAAACCTGGATAGAAATTTAAGAAATTCCATTTAGTACCTGCTGCTTGTAATACATCATAAGTATTGATATCCATTTTGTCAAAAATCATAGACAATTCATTCATCAAAGCGATGTTGACATCACGTTGAGTGTTCTCTACAATTTTTGCGGCTTCAGCTACTTTCATAGAAGGTGCTTTATGAATACCGGCAGTAATAATCGTATCGTATACATTGGCAATGTCCTCCAAGGATTGATCATCACAACCCGAAACAATTTTTACAATTTTATCGATGGTATTGGTTTTGTCACCTGGATTGATTCGCTCCGGAGAGTAACCCACTTTAAAGTCTTCTTTAAATTTTAATCCAGAGATATTCTCTAAAATAGGAATACATATTTCTTCAGTACATCCTGGATAAACCGTTGATTCAAAAACAACAATATCTCCTCTTTTTAACACTTTTGCTACAGAAGTCGTCGCTCCTTTTAATGCATTAAGATTAGGTTGTTTGAATTCATCAATTGGAGTAGGAACTGCAACAACATAAAATTTAGCAGACTTCATGACTTCCGGTAAATGAGAAAATTTGATGTCTTTGTTTTCAAAATCTTTGCTTTCTAATTCATCGGAAGGATCTTCTCCTTGATTCATTTTAGCCACTTTTGCTTCGCTGATATCAAAACCAACGACAGAAAAATGTTTGGCAAACTCCAAGGCAATTGGAAGTCCAACATATCCTAATCCAACCACAGCTAATTCTGCTGTCTTGGATGATAACATTTCAAATACATTTTTTTGTAATCCTGTTAAATCAGTTCCGGAAAGCGTAACTTTATTTTTTTGTGTAAAGGCATTCATTATTCCTCAATGTTTAAAGTATGTTATAAATTTAATTAGTGGGGGAATATTATGAACTCAGTTTCTAGTCTTAATTACTTGATTTATAATAAGTTGGAGAGTATTGAAGAGTGGATGCAGACATTATTGCAAAAAGGATTCCAGTTTTTGTAAAAAGGGGATTTTTTTTAGATTAATTTAAAAAAGTGTACTAATTGTGAGGTTTTATTGATGACAAATAAAACTAAAGAATAGTCGGATAAACTATTTTTTTAATACGGTAGTTTTATTTGTCAAATAAGTTTTAAACGAAACATGAGTCATCACATTAAATCTAGAGTTTGTTAAAGTAATCGTACCACTCGTAGACTTTAGATAAAATATAGTAGGTAGTAAGTTATAAGTATAAAGTATTAAGTCCCTTCAAATCGGGTATTACTACCGTAATTGAGGGACTTAATACTTACGACTTATCACTT
>CAYTVR010000034.1:19315-40307 GCA_964441245.1 uncultured Saprospiraceae bacterium
ACTTACGACTTATCACTTTCTACTTTTATGAATACAAATAGTAACCATCTGTTCTTAGTATAGTATTAGAATTTGGGATGACTCATGTTTTATTCAGAGGAAATATCATTTACTTTATAATGACTAAACGTGTACTTCCTATTAGGTGGCCACTTTTTATTTGTATATTATAAATACCTCCAGTAAGATGACTCACATCAATATGCTTAGTGACGCCAATGTTTGGAAAGCCCAAGTTTTGTTGATCTAACAATTGACCTACCATATCGAAAATTTTCAATTGAACTTCTTCAGAGCTTTGAGTGAATAAGCGAAGTACAAAAGATTGACTGGTCGGATTAGGTTGGATTTCAAAAGCAAAATCTTCAATGACCTTTTTGATAGAAGTAAACAAAATTTGAAAATCAGTAGTGGATACACATCCGTTGACATCTTGGATATGAGCGCTATATTCGCCATTTTCTAGGTCAGTGAAAATATTTGATTCTTGATAATTATTTCCGTCAAGGCTATACATTAATGTTCCTGTACCGCCATTTGCTGAAATGGTGACTTGATCGTTAATGACTTCATGTGAAGCAACAATTGGAGTAGGGTTATTAATAACCACAGAATTGATTTCAAAAGTGGTATTGTTCGCATCTTGAATAACAAAATTATAGCTTCCAGCATTTAGATCATCAAAAATGTTTTCAGAAGAAAAGTTATTCCCATCGATACTATATAGATACGGAGCCACACCACTAAAAGCATTGATACTTATTTGTGCATCACTACCTCCAAAACATTTTGGACCTTGATCGATATAGGGTACACCAGATAAGGCATCACCATAAATAACAATTGAAAATGTATTGTTTGAAGACCAAGTTCCATCCATATTCGTCACATCAAAAAGAAAGGAATCATTAAAGTTAGCGCTACCATTGTGGGTATAACTCAACTGATTATTATTGATGTCTGATTGACTAAAAGTAGATCCAATATTCAGTGGTATCTCATTCAAGCTTAAGCTACCGTAAGTGGGTAAATGGGTGATAAGATATCTTAAGTCTTCTTCCGTATTATTGGCAGAGTTGGCCGATAAATAACTAGAGGTGATGACTTCATTCATCGCTTGAGGAACGGCTAATACTTGATTGTTGAGGGCAATTTTAATCTCATCCAAGGCTTTTGAACAAATTTCAATTTGCCAAGCTTGTACCATTCCTCCTTGAGCTGGTGTGATATCAGTGACTTCTAATTTCCATTCGCCTTGACTACTTTGATTATTGAGTGGAAGAAAAGAACTTGAAGGTTGGTAGGTACCTGGATTACATTCAAATTTAAAGTCTTGAGAAGTACTTTCAGCTTCACTATCAAAGGTAACTAATAGATCCTCTTCGCAACCACTTGGTCCTATTCCTGGATTGGTAAATAAAGTATAAGAAACATCATTAGGATCTTTTAGATAAGTGAACAATTGATTGATGTCGCCATGTTGAATATCGAGGCTAATATTAAAGTCTAATATATTGAGATCATCATTAATCATCATAGTGGAAGAAAAAATGCCTACTTGATTGACAGGAATATTTAAGCCATCTGTATTGGTATATTTTGTACAAAAAGTGTTGAGGGTTTGGAAGCTCCAAAAGTTAACGGATGAATTCGTATCACAGATATTACCAGGAATTATTCTCCAATAGTAAACGGTGAAACTTTCTAGATTTTGAGGAAAGTAAGTATTCCCCTCTACGGTTATTGTTTCAATGATACTTTCTGGACCGAAACCAGGATTGGTCGCAATTTCTATTATACTAAAATCCGTAAAATCTTCAGTTTCCCAGCTAAGCATGATATCTTCTTCTATATTCAATGAATTATTAGCCGGAGCTGTTAAAGTAGCTTCTTCAGGTGCACCTGGAACAACTTGTAACAACGTAATTTCGGAGGTAGAAATCATTCCTGCTGATGCAAGAATTTCAATGGAATTATCACCAGGGGGAAGACTACTTGGATTGTTGATGGTAACGGTGGCCTCTCCAGGCAAAGATAATTGAGACGAAGGATCAAAAGAAATAGACACCCCTGAAGCTAATCCTCCTACACCTAGGTTTACAGTTTCTTCAAATCCTGCTAAACCATTCAATTGAATATCAAAAGAAATACTTTCTTCTGTGGAACAAAAACGTTGAGTTGCTGGAGTGATATTCATAGCGATACCTGATCCTGTTGGAGCCACAATGGTAAAGTCGGTATTAGAAATATCGAAAAATATATTATCTGCGCAAACTACTTTTACTCGATTTTGTGTACCTACATAATCTGGAATTTCAATAGTTAGTTCTCCACTATTAACTACATTTTCTGCTAAAGTAATCGGATAAGTCAAACCACCATCTGTGGACAATAAAATATTTACTTCCGTACAATTGACTGGAGCTTCATCCGTATTGGCGACATCCCAAGTGATCAAGCCAAAATCTCCTACAATCCATGTTAAATCGGTATTAGGGTTTAATACCAGAAATGGACCTGCTTGATCTGTAAAATTGAGTACGATATCATCTTCAGTAGTACATCCTGCTCCAGAGGCGTTATCTCTAACCGTGCATCTAAATTTCATGGAACGAGTTACTGCTGGTAACTCTTCCCATTCTGGATCGACATTATTATTCAAATCTGTGAGGTTAGGAAAACTTCGAGAAGGAGAAGTAGTTGGTGAATTAGAGCGGAAGGCTGGACCTCGATCAGAACTTGCTATTGGAGGCATTGGAGCAATTTGATTGTCCATTTGTTCCCAGCAATAAGTTAATTCATCATCATCAATATCAGTAGCCACGGCAGTCAAAATAAATGGCGTCGAAACAGGCAAAAGGTAGTTTGCTCCATCATCTATAATCGGAGGATTATTACCCGTATCAAAAGTAATAGGGCAACCACTACTTGCTCCAAAATTGACATTCGCTGCAATTTCTTGCAAACTGATCGCGTGGAAATGATCATCACTATTGAATTGAACATCCGGGGAACAAATACCTGCATAGCCCATAATGGTAGAGGCGCTTCCAGGTTCCATAGCAGTATTATCTACTCGATTACAAGAGTTATTTTGAGTATGGCTTGCACCATATTGATGTCCCATTTCGTGAGCAACATAATCTACTGTAAATGGATCGCCGATTGGATCGCCTTGGCCAGATAAACCTTGACCTTTTCGTTGCGTACAAGGAGAATTGAGAGAGGCAATACCACCACCACCAGTTGTAAATAAATGACCGATATCATAATTGTTAAAACCAATGATATCATCACAGGTCTCTTGATTGGCTCCAAGATCGCCGCTAGAATTGCTATACGGGTCGTTCGCAGGGTTCAGAAAAATAAGTTCATCTGTGTTTTCCACCATGACCATTGTTATTGCTGCATCTTTTTCATAGATACCATTGATACGAGTCATCGCCGTTACCATTGCAGCCAAGGCCAACTCTTTGGTTCCACCATGAAAGACGGTGTATTCTCCTACAACAGCCAATGCTAGTCGATAGGTCCTTAATTGACAATCACCTTGTGCGGGAGCCACCAATTCTAGATCTGAACCAGGATTGTTGATCGTATTGATCATTGAATCATCTTCTGATATTTCTGATCCATCGATATGACAGGTAAAAGTATTGCCACCAGCTCGTTCATAATCTTTTTTATAATAAGAAACATAATGATCTTGATCGCCTTTAGCAAAAGGGTCAATAAAAACACTACTGCTTCTTCCGGTCAGAATCATGGCATGAAATCCATGAGGAGTTAAATCGAATCGAATGCTAGCCGAAGGATCATCTATCCCTTTTCCTGAAAAGGATTGAATACTAGAGTAACGTTCTGCTAATTTCGGATGCATAATGGATGCTTTTTCGATCTGAAATTGTTGAAATTGACCATCCGGCATTGGAAGGGTAAGGACGATTTGAATTTGCGCTGCTTCTGCACTAAATCGAACGGGCGCTTGGTCTAATATATGGATTAGTCGATCAAGTTTGAGTTCAACTGTTTTATATTTTTTGGGGATAATTTGCCGCTCTTTCGTTTCTACGAAAGGAATGGATGTTTCCGAAATAAAATGCCAAGGATTTGAATCGAGATTAGAAACTTGAGCAAAGGAATATGGTCCAATGAGTAAGTGAAAAAATAGAAACAGGACAATAGATTTCTTGATTTGCATAAAATATTTTGTTTAGGAGGCCTTTTAAAAGTCTGACAATAGTTAGATCTAATCAAAGTTGATTTAAACATACGCTTAAATAGAATCGGCCTTACCTGAAAAAGGTAGAGCCAAGAATTGTGTTTAAGTGTTAAACAACTACGGTATTAATAATTGAGATCGTGGATTTAGGTTATGCAAATATAAAATTAATGTTTAGGCAAAACTAATGTATAGACTTTAATATTGTAAAATGTCTAACTGAATACAAAATGGATAAGTAGCCGCTTTGATCTTAGGATAATAAGAAAGATATAAGGGTATGATACCTAAATAATACCAAAGGCAAATCCCGAACTTCCTTTTGAAAATTCGGGATGAGATTTGTGATATATTAGATTAGGTGTCGCTTTACAAAAAAAGGTGGGATTGGTTTCGTTTATTTAATTAAAACCAAGCGTTTACTGATCAAACTATCCCCACTTTTGACATGGGCCAAATAAATTCCACTACTCAGGTGACGAACGTCAATAGTTGTTTCAAAATTAGCATTAATTCGCCCTAAATTTTGACTGTAAATCAATTTTCCAATCACATCAGAAATAGTGAAAGTCGTTGGCTGATTCGCATTTTGTGTTAAACGAAGAGTAAAAAAAACCGAACTAGGATTTGGCAATAATTCAAAGGAAATTTTACGCTCTAAGCTAGAAGTTGAAGTCATTAAAATAATAAATTCTTCACTTATTACACAACCATTTTTATCCTTAATATAAGCAGCATAAGTCCCACTCGCTAATTCAGAAAATGAGTTGTCATCTTGATAATTGATACCATCAATACTAAAAGTAAAGTCGCCTGCTCCACCAATTCCGATAATATTTATATCATTTTCAACAATCAACACACTTAGGTCTAGGCCATCTGGTTCGGTCAAATTTACCTCGTTGGTTTCTCTTGTAAATCCTCCGTCATCCATGACCGTGATCGTATATGATCCGGGAGCCAAATTATCGAAAATCGGATCGTCCTGAAAATTCATTCCATCTAGACTATATTGAAATGGAGCAGTACCTCCACTGACGGAAACTTGAATAACTCCGTCGTTTTGACCTAGGCAAGTGACATCCAGGAGAATAACGGTTTGAGCAGCTATCGTATTAAAAGCAATCGTAAAATTACTCATGTCGATACAGTCATTAGCGTCTTTTACATATAAAATATAATCTCCATTCGGTAAGTCTGTGAAAATCGGATCAGTCTGATAATTGATGCCATCAATACTATACATTAAAATTCCTGTTCCACCACTCGCCTCCACATTCAATTGATTATCAGTGACGACCGAACTAACTACAACAGGATCGGGAGCTGAGATTATCAATTCTAAGCTCTTAGACTGATCCATTTCGTCTAAAATAGTGATCGTATAAGCACCTGCTTCCAAGTTGGGAAAAATATTACTAGCTTGAAAATCAACGCCATTTAAACTATATTTCAGAGGAGGAGTTCCACCCAATGCGTTAATCGTAATCTCTGCATCATTGCCATTGATACAAGTCAATGTTTGATCAAGACTATAAGTCGCAACGATATTTGTACCATAAATTAAAATAGGAAAAGTATTGTTAGGTATCCAAGTTCCACCCGTGTTTTGTAGATCAAAAATAAATTGATCCTCTGAAGTATCCGAAGCATCATGAGTATAACTAAGTGCGTTATTGTCAATATCTGCTTGCGTAAAAGTACTTCCAATTTCTAATGGAAGGCCATTGAGTGTCAGGTTTCCATTTTGAGGAAGAACGGTAATGGTATAAATGATTTCTGTGGGTGTATTTCCATCACTATTAGTTTCAAGGAAAGTCGTAGTCACTGTTTCACTCATACCATTTTCAACAAAGAGAATTTCATTGAAGAGTGCCAATTCACTAATCGTCTCAATTAATATGCATATTTCAATATCAAATTGATAAAGCATACCTCCATCTTGATCAAAAATATCTTCAAAAAGTAGAGTCCAAGGGCCTAAGCTGCTTTGATTATTTAGGGAAGAAAGTGGATCAATGGGTTGGAAATTTCCCTGAATAGCGAAATCATCATTTTCACAAGTATTTTCTAAATCATCAGCAGTATTTTCAGCATCGTCATCGAAAGTCACTAAGAGATTGTCCTGACCACATCCAAATCCAGTTCCCATTGCACCAGGGCTATCAAACAGATTAAATATTGATCCATTCGGTGCTTCTAAACTAGCTTTCAAATCACCAACCCAACTATGATCTATTCCTAATATTACGTTGCAATCCGAAATGGTAAGGTCATCTGAAATATCAATTGTAGCGACATAAGTGTCGCTATCATCAGGCGAAATATTAATGGGTAAATCTTCACTCGAATAAAGATTACAATTTGGATTGTCTGTTTGAAAACTAAAAAAAGTACTCAGGTTGGTACCACATGTATTGACTGATTGGACTCTCCAGTAATACACCGTATTGTTGGTTAAAGTCATCTCATAAGTATTCATTTCTGTCGTTGCTGTTTCAATGATATTTGCTGGCGAAAAATCAGGAGAACTGGCAATTTCTATCACATAAGATTCAGCAAAATCAGCATTCGTCCATTCTAAAATAGTAGGAGTTGATGCATCGGTACTATAATTTACAGGACTTAGTAAGCTACTGACTTCTGGTAAGTTTGAAAGTACATTTATCGTAATATTGTCAGATGACGAAACACCGTTTCCATTTACGTTTAGTATCAGATTATTTTCACCAATTTCGAATATCTCTGGATTAGTGATGGTGACTTCAACTGTGGCAGGTGGGGTCACTTGAGCCGAAGGACTGTAAATAATATTTGCCTCCTCAGAGAGCCCTTCCAAACTTAAGTCGACGCTTTCGCTAAATCCTGCTAATCCATTTAGTTGAACTGTAAAACCTACTTCGCTATTGGGGCAGATGATTTGTGTTGATGGACTAATATGGAGACTTACATCAGGATTTGAAGGAGCTTGGATCGTAAAGTCATTGTCGGAAATATCAAAAAAGATATTATCCGCACAAACTACTTTTACTCGATTTGTTGTTCCAACGAAATCTGGAACTTCTATCGAGTAGGTTCCATTGTTCGGAATGGATTCGGCTAATGTAATGGGATAAGTACTTCCACCATCAGTGGATAAAAGAATATGGACTAAATCACAATTGATTGGAGCTTCATCTGTGTTCGCAACATCCCATTCTACATCAGTAAAACTACCCACGATCCAAGAAAGAGCAGTGTTTGGGTTGAGCACTAAAAAAGGTCCTGCCTCTTCAACAAAAGTAATAAGCATGTCATCTTCATCTGTACAACCAGCTCCCATAAAATTATCTCTAACCGTGCATCGGAAATTCATGCTGCGACTGACACTTGGTAATTCTTCCCATTCCGGGTCTATATTGTTATTTAAATCGAAAAGATTTGGAAAATATCTAGTAGGAGATTCGGAAGGAATGATGGATCTAAATGCAGGTCCACGAGGAGCACTAGATATTGGGGGCATTGGAGCCGTTTGATTATCCATTTGTTCCCAGCAATAGGTCAATACATCCTCGTCAATATCTGTCCCATTTGCCGTAAGGGCAAAAGGAGTAGAAATGGGTAGAGTATAGTCACTTCCAGCATCAACAACCGGTTGATTGTTTCCGGTATCAAAAAGACTAGGACAAGAACTGCTCGGCCCACTAGTGATATTAGCAGCTATTTCTTGAATGTTAATGGCATGAAAATAAGCATCACTATTGAATTGAACATCAGGTTCACAAATACCTGCATAGCCCATAATAGTAGAAGCACTTCCAGGTTCCATAGCGGTAGAATTATTGCGATTACAAGAATTGTTTTGGGTATGGTTTCCTCCAAATTGGTGACCCATTTCATGACAGACATAATCTACATCAAAGGGATCACCCACAGGTTCTCCTTGTCCAGAAAGTCCTCGAGCTTTACTCTCTGTGCATGGTGATCTGAGTTGGGCCACACCACCTCCACCAGTTGTAAATAAGTGGCCAATATCATAATTTTCTGAACCAATAATATTATCACAAGTGGTTTGATTTGCATCCAAATCGCCACTGGAATTACTATAAGGATCTGTTGACGGATCTAAGAAAATGAGTTGATCTGTATTTTCTACGAGGACCATGGTTAGACCAGCATCTTTTTCATAAATACCATTTACTCTATTCATTGAAGTCACCATAGCAGATAATGCACCTTCGACCGTTCCTCCATGAAAAATAGTATATTCTCCTGTCACTGCAAGTGCCAAGCGATAAGTACGCAATTGACAATCTCCAGCACTCAAAGTTGAGGGAGATTGTAGGGTGGTTGGTACAGGACTTTCTTCTTTAAAATCTGTTTGTCCTAAACCACAAGCATGTACGACAGGATCGGTAGAAATAAAATCTTCTTTATAGTAAGACTGATAGTATTTTGTATTTTCAATAACCAATGGATCTATAAAAACATCGCTTGTTCGAGAAGAAAGTATCATCGCATGAAATCCTTTTGGAGTGACATCAAATCGAAGATAAGCGCTAGGGTCGTCTATTCCTTGTCCAGAAAAAGAACGAATCATCGGATAACGTTCCGCTAAATTAGGATGCATGACCGGCGCATATTTAATGGTGAATTTTTGTAAACTTCCATCTGGCATTGGTAATTCAAGAATGGTTTTAGTACTTTCATTTGTAGCAGCAATAAATCTTAACGGAGCCTCTCGAATGATATTTTGTAGTTGTTCCCAATCAAGTTGAAAGGTCTTATATTTTTTAGGAGAGATTTGTCGTTTGGAATTTTCTCTAAGGTTTATTTCTGATTCGTCTATCGTTACCCAAGGATTATTGGAGGACATTTTATCTTGTGCGAATAAAATGGAATTGTTGAGTATAAAAAAGCTCAATATCCAAGCAATGGCTTGACATTTATTTTTGTACATGAACGGTTCGTTTTAGATATTATGAATCAAATCTAAAATTAAGTAAAGGAAAAGCGAATTAAAAGTAGAATTATAACTTTGTCATTTTTGTTACAATAACAATGATCTCCTCTCAAATATTAGAGGGATTGTAGGGTAGAAGAGGGAATGGGTGTTTTGATTAGAATAGCAAAAAAAGTATCAAATATTTGGCCAATTCTATTATTGAATTAAAAGCCAAATATTTGATATGAGTGGATTAGATGAACTAAGCTGATCGAAATATAAATGGTCAATCCAATATATTTGCTTGGCTAAGCAAAATTTTGAAAGCATAAATGCATGAATACCTTTGGTTGTTGATAACAAATGAAGCCATAAAGCTCCGAAAATAGACCTTTATGATTTTGTCATTTTTATTGAAAATACATGAGGAATTCGATTTTCCAGATCACCATAAACAAATCGTCTTGGGGAAACTTCTGTCATATTTGGAAAACAAGGATAAGGCGAAAATGGAAATTCTTGAAAATCAGTTAAGGTCAATCCTTGATGAAGTAAAGCATTCATAATTTCTCCAAGATCATGACACCAAAAGTATTCTTTTAGATGAATATTTGCGGATGCATTGGCATAGGTACCTGCTTCAACTTCTTCATAAGGTTTTTCATGGTTGAAATATCGAAAAGCCATTTTTCCAGTATCATGATCAAACATATAAAAAAAAGGATGGAACTCAGCGATATAAAATGTTCCTCCAGGTTTTAAATATTTAGCAACAATAGCCGCCCACTTATCAAGATCTGGCAACCAAGTCAAGACACCATAGGAAGTGAAAACGATATCAAATTTTTCATCTAAATGTTCTTCAAGACCATAAACGTTTGAAGCAATAAATTGAGCATCTAAATTTAGTTCAGTATTCAACTCTTGAGCTAGTTGGATCGCATTTGGAGAGAGGTCAACACCAGTAACTTTAGCGCCCATACGGGCAAAAGAAAGACTGTCTTGACCAAAATGACATTGTAAGTGAAGTAGACTTTTTCCAGCTACTTGATCAGCTAAAGCATCCAACTCAATTTCCTGAAGCGAAGTTTTTCCTGCTTTAAATCCTTTAAGATCGTAGAACTCAGTGTCCTTGTGAGCTGCTGTTTTTTGATCCCAAAGTTTTTTATTGGTTTTAAAATATTTTTCCATGATTTTGTGGTTTTTTGCGTTGATAGTCCATGAAGTTGTTCTAAAGTATAATTGACTAAGGTAGAATGTTTTATTTTAAAAAAACGTTCCTTAAATCTAAATTTTATATTTAAGCTGAATTAATCGAATGATCAAAATGCAAGGACATATTGTATAAGGTTTGCAACAAAGGTGATTAATTCCGATATTGCAACGCAAAAATAGTTTAATTTCAAAAAAAATACACAAATAAAAAATATGGCAGAGACAAATAAAAAACAGAACCAATTAAACATTGAACTTCCTGAAGAGATTGCAGAAGGAGTATATTCTAACTTGGCTATTATCTCACATTCTCATTCTGAGTTTATCGTTGACTTTATCCGGATGGTACCCAACGTACCCAAGGCAAAAGTAAAATCTCGAGTGATTTTAACGCCCCAACATGCCAAGCGATTAATGAAAGCGATGATCGATAATGTCAAAAAGTTTGAAGCACAACACGGTGTGATTGATGAACCAGATCAACCTAATTTTCCAATGAATTTTAATACACCCAAAGCTCAAGCTTAATCATTGTAAGAGTTACCTGAAAAAGCCAGAAATTGACAAAATAATTTCTGGCTTTTTTCTTTTGAAAGAAAACAATAATAGCACTGATTTCCAAAAAAATCTAATCCCTTAAAAATCAAAAAGCACTTTCTATACATACGTTTTAATTTTATTTGTCAAAATAATTTTTTTTATTTTTTCTTAAACAATCTTTAGGTCTTTGCTGTTCACCATATGAAATCTAAAAAAAAGAAATACAATGAATACACAGATGATAAAATTAACTCGACAAGCCGGTACAACGATTCCAACTCCTTGGGGAGCTTTTCAAATGATTGCATTCTCAGATGAAAGAGGCGAAAAAATGCCTCATTTGGCGATGGTTCATGAAAATTTTGATCCTTCCGGCCCTGTTTTACTGCGAATGCATTCGGAATGTTTAACCGGAGATTTATTTGGTTCTAAACGATGCGATTGTGGAGAACAACTAGATACAGCAATGGAACTAGCTGCCCAAAATGGAGGTGTTGTATTGTATCTCCGACAAGAAGGTAGAGGCATTGGTTTGATCAATAAGTTGAAGGCATACAATTTACAAGATAAGGGATTAAATACAGCAGATGCAAATACTCATTTAGGATTGGAAGTGGATAATCGAGATTACCAAATTGCCGTATCCATGATGAAAGACTTAGGGATTCAAACGATTGATTTGATGACCAATAATCCTTTGAAAATTGAAGCGATTAAGAATTCTGAAATCAGCGTTCGAAAAAGAGTGCCTCTAGTCATACCTCCTAAAATTGAAAATTACGGCTACCTCAAAACTAAAGAAGAATTAATGGGTCATCTTTTCCGACTCAATGGAAAGCCTAAAAAGGTAGTCTAACTAAGATAATTCTTTTCAACAAAATATTTCTGCAACCTCTCGCATTGATCAGTTGTCATTTAGATGTGTTATTCCCAACATCTTTAAAAACAACTGATCAATGCGCACCCTTCTACTCTTTTTTCTCTTCCTTTTTCAATGGTCCCTTGCTGCACAAGATGCGATTGATTCTATTGATCAAAAATCCTACTATACTTCTAAGATAAATAATAGTACACCAACGATTGACGGTCGATTAAATGACCTTGCCTGGCAATCAGTGGAATGGGGTGGAGACTTTATTCAACAAGAGCCATACGAAGGAAACTCCCCAACTCAAAAGACTGCATTCAAAATTATTTATGATGATAAATATCTCTATGCGGCCTTTCGATGCTATGATACCGAACCCAGTAAGATCGTTCGAAGAATGTCACGGCGGGATGGATTTGAGGGAGATTGGGTAGAATTGAACATTGATAGTTATCATGACTTGCGAACGGCTTTTTCGTTTACGATTTCTGTTTCTGGTGTAAAGGGAGATGAATATATTTCCAATAATGGTCAAAACTGGGATGATAGCTGGAATCCGATTTGGTATGCAAAAACGCAAATAGATTCTTTAGGCTGGTCGGCCGAAATAAAAATTCCCTTCAGTCAATTGCGCTTTGGAAATAAAGAAGAACACGTTTGGGGAATTCAAATGACTCGCCGTGATTTTCGAAAAGATGAGCGATCGATCTGGCAGAGAATACCGCGAAATGCAGGCGTTTGGGTGAGTAAGTTTGGAGAACTAAGAGGATTGAAAGGCATTAAATCTCAAAAACAAATAGAAATTCAACCTTATGTTTTAGGGCAGGTTGAATCATTTGAAAAAGAAGAAGGCAATCCTTTTGCTACTGGTTTTGATAAAAAAGTTTCTGCTGGTGTAGATGGAAAAATTGGAGTAACCAGTGACTTGATTTTGGATTTTACCATCAATCCTGATTTTGGACAAGTAGAGGCAGATCCTTCGGTGGTTACCTTAGATGGTTTTCAAATATTTTTTAATGAACAACGTCCCTTTTTTATAGAAAGTATAAATATTTTTGAAAACCTACTCACTGATTCAGAAGCTGGCGGGCCTTTCGATTCAGATTTACTTTTTTATTCTAGACGAATTGGTGGATCACCACATGGATATCCAGATACAGATGATGATGAATATTTGTCAGTGCCAGCGAATACTTCTATCCTTGGTGCAGCTAAATTTAGTGGTAAAACCAAGAAAGGATTGTCTGTCGGAATTTTAGAAAGTGTTACCGCGCAAGAATCGGCATCGATTGAAAAAGATGGCATTCAACGGTCCGAGACTGTAGAGCCATTGACCAGTTATTTTATTGCAAGATTGCAACAAGATTTCGATGGAGGGAATACCGTGATCGGCGGAATGTTTACAGCTACAAATCGTCAATTAGAAAATACTGGATTAGATTATTTACATAAATCTGCTTACACCAGCGGTCTCGATTTTATGCACCAATGGGACAATCAATCTTGGTTTGTAGCGGCTAAAGGAACTTTTAGTAAAGTCAATGGAAGTACGGAAGCCATCACTCAAACACAAGAATCATTTGAACATTATTTTCAAAGACCAGATGCAGATCATTTAGAAGTAGATACCACAGCAACGTCATTAATGGGGCATGCTGGAACATTCAAAATTGGAAAGTTAGGTGGCGATTGGAAATTTGAAACAGGTCTAACCTGGCGTTCACCGGGCCTGGAATTAAATGATGTTGGATTCCTAAATAATGCAGATGAAATCCATCACTTTTTTTGGGGAGGCTATCGAAAGAATCAACCGTTCGGAATTTTTAATAATTTGAGAATCAACTACAATCATTACTCAAAGTGGGATTTCGGAAAAACGAACTTGTATCAATCTATTAATACGAATTGGCATACGCAATTCAAGAACTTTTGGCAAATGGGTACGAGTTTAACTTATGAAAATTTAGACATTGATAATAACGCCCTTTTTGGAGGTCCAGCTTTACGCAAACCCCGTGGTACGGGAAATTTCCTTTACCTTTCTACGGATAATAGAAAAAAAATACGATTGAATTGGAACATGTTTCATGCTTGGGGATTTGAAAAAACAGTTCGAATTCAAAATTACAGGATGAATATTCGTTTCCAGCCAACCAATGCCTTGAATATTTCAGTAGGCCCTAGTTTCAATAGATTTCGTCGGCCAATTCAGTATGTAGACAAACAAAGTTATCATGGAACGACTAGATACATTGCTGGTCGAGTCAACCAAAAGACGGTCAGTGCTTCGATTCGATTGAATTATTCGGTGACGCCTAATCTATCTATTCAATATTATGGTCAACCTTTTATCTCTCAAATTCAATTTTCAGAGTTTAAATATATTACGGATCCAATGGCTAAATCATTTGCAGATCGACATGCCCTTTATACCGGAGAACAGATTTCTTATGATGAAGGGAAGTCGATTTTTTCGATAGATGAAAATAAGGATGGAGATGCGGATTACAGTTTCGATAATCCTGATTTCAGTTTCATTCAATTTCGTTCGAATTTGGTTTTGCGTTGGGAATATACACCGGGCTCAGAACTGTTTTTAGTATGGTCACAAAATAATTCTAATAATGGAGATCCGAATCAAGCGATTTTTAGAGATCTAGATGAAAATCTTTTTAGCCGTAAAGCCTATAATATTTTCTTACTAAAATATACGTATCGGTTTCTTCTTTAGGAATGATTGAATAATTGAATGCGAGAATTTTGAATGGTCCTTCAAACGCGTTATATGCGATAGAAGGACTATTCAAAATTCAATTATTCTAGCATTCAATCATCTCCCTCCAAGGAATTGCAAAAGGTAAAACGACAACCCAGATCATAAAAAAGAAGGTCATTCCTTTAGGATAAGGATGGTTGTTAATGATCGCTGGTACTGCTACAAAAATTAACCAAGAAGATTTGTAAATCAATTGAAAAAGTAAAACTAAACTCATTTGAGTAGGAAAAAAGAGACCAACAATAGATAGAATAAATATGGCTCCCCACAAGGCTCCCACCAATCGAATGACTTCTGAATATTCGATCGCATTTTCAAATACAGTCGTGTGCGCAATCTTAGGAAAAAACAAACTAGAGATGCTAATCCAACCTGCAACTAAAATATTAGCGATATAAATTATTTTCAAAAAAGCCATTATTGTTGATGTTTTTGTTCTGCTAATGTGATGACCTCACGGACTACATTGGGAAGTATGTTTTTAAATTTGGTTCCGAATGATTTGGCAAATATTCTACTGGTTAAACCCTTAAACCAAACTTCATGAGTAATAAAAGTTTCCCCATTTTTTTCGCTAATAAATCGCTTGACATAAAGACTACTTAATGGCAATTTCGTTTTCATGGTATAAGAAACACCCTCTTCAAAATCTATGATTTTGAATTTAGATTTTCGATTTTCAAGACTAATGATTTTTCCTTTAGCATCTAGTTTGAAATCACCATTTATTGACGCATCCTTCAAGCCAGAATCCCAATCTTTCCAATTCGGAACATCGGTCCAAATGTCCCAAATTATTTCTGAAGAAGCCGTTGTTTTTTCTTGATGCCAAAAATGTTTAGAAGTGGGTGGAGCAGATCTGGTTTGTGCTGAAGCGTTCAATGTTAAAAGACTAAGAAATAATAAAATGAGATTTTTCATAATTAATTTTTATTCAAAATTAAATGAATCTCATACGAAGTCACTTCACCTATGTTAACTTCTTTTTTTCGTAATATTTTTTTCTGATCCTGCTCAAAGATTGTGGGGCAATTCCTAGAAAGGTAGCGAGATGTTTAAGAGGAACTTTTTCTAATAAAATGCTATTCGTCTCGATCAGATGGAAATACCTTTCTTCTGCCGTTTGATTTTGCAGATCGACTAAAATTTGCTCTGTAAAGTATTGCACCTCCTGTACCAATTTTCTAACGAAAGTAGACCAGCTAGGTAAATCAAAAAGATCATAAGCATCTGTTCTGTTCATTTTCCACAAGACACTTTTTTCTAAGGTTTCAATTCCTTCTTCGGCGGGTAATTGCTGAGTAAAACTTCTTTGAGAAGTCAATGCATAAGGAGGTTCTGTGAAAAATTTAGAAACACTCACACCATCCTTATTTGTGAAAAAACGTAGAAAACCAGACTCCAAGAAATAGAGGTGTTGACAAATTTTCCTTTCCTCCAAAAGAAGCTCGCCTTTTTCATAAGTACATCTTTCTATACATGCTTCAATCCGATCCCAATCTTGATCGGAAATCGAAGTATAGGTTAATATAAATTTTCGATAAGGATGCATGTCGTTTTTTATAGGAATTTTGAATAACTGAACGCTAGAATTTTGAATGGCCTTCTACCGTATCAAGCTTCAAGGGTATTGAAAATTCAATGATTCTCGCAATCAATCATTTTTTTTTGATTATTTGATTGCAAGAATTTTGAATGGTCCCTCAAACGCGTCATATGCGATAGAAGGACTATTCAAAATTCAATTATTCCCACATTCAGTCATTTTCATTGAATACTTGAATGGCCTTCTATCGTATCATTCACGAAAGAAGGCCATTCAAAATTCAATTATTCTAGCATTCAATTACTACGCCTTTTTGACCTCAGGCATTTTACAAGCTTCATCAGCTGTTTTTCCGCAAACGGTACAGTCACCTATTTTGTTTTTCAACATGGGATTGTTAGTTGCGCAAGTTCCTCTAAATTCCTGTCCGGTCACCAATTGACGAATGTTGATGAGCATAAAAGAAACGCCAAAAACAACAAAAATAATCAAGAGCATATATAAGAATTCCATAATTTTTCCTTTTTATGTTTATAATTGAAATTAAAAATAAGGATGCTTTAATACTTCAACACATTTTAATGAAAAACAGTTTACTTTTACACAAAGTTACAATAAAAAAAATCCTTCTTCAACAAATGTTATACTTACGGCATTTGTCGAAGAACCAAAAAAGTAATTACCAATGGATCCTAAACTAGAAGCATTTGCTCGTTTGTTAAAAATTATGGATGAATTGAGGGAGCAATGTCCTTGGGACAGAAAACAAACCTTTCAAAGTCTTCGCAATTTGACTATTGAGGAAACCTACGAATTAGCGGACGCATTATTGGATGAAGATTTGGATGAAATCAAAGAAGAAATCGGCGATGTCATGCTGCATATGGTTTTTTATGCCAAAATTGCAGATGAAAAGAAAGCCTTCGATATCGCGGATTCTTTAAATGCTGTTTGCGAAAAGCTCATCAATCGCCACCCTCACATATATGGTGATGTAAAAGTGGAAAATGAAGAAGACGTTAAAAAGAATTGGGAGCAACTAAAACTAAAGGAAGGTAAAAAATCGGTTTTGTCTGGTGTCCCAAAATCTTTACCCGCTATGGTAAAAGCTTATCGAATGCAGGATAAAACGAAGCAAGTAGGTTTTGAATGGGAAAATAGCGAACAGGTTTGGGAAAAAGTAGAGGAGGAAATGGCCGAATTTAAAGAAACGGTTGTAGAAAACCAATCTAAAGAGAGACAAGAAGAAGAGTTTGGTGACGTTTTATTTTCTTTGATAAACTATGCTCGTTTTCAAGGCATTGATCCTGAAACGGCTCTTGAGAAAGTAAATCGAAAGTTCAAAAAACGCTTTGAATATATAGAAGCCAATGCGCCTAGATCTTTAGTAGAAATGTCCTTGGCGGAAATGGATGCTTTGTGGAATGAAGCCAAGAAGAGATAAGGAAACAAGGAGACTAACAATTGAAGGAGCGAAGCGATAACAAATTTTTGTTAGAATAACCACATATATCGTATAAAATATGTACCTTTGCCCGCGCTATAACTGATTTCAGTAATCACTAATGGTTAAAATTAAAAAAATATGCCAGTTTATTTAACAAAAGAAAAGACTCAAGAAATCTTCAAAAAACATGGAGGTTCTGAATCTAACACCGGATCAACAGAAGGGCAAGTGGCTCTTTTCACTTTCCGAATCCAAAAGCTCTCTGAGCACCTGCAAACCAATAAAAAAGATCACTCTTGCAGACGTACGCTTCTTACCTTAGTAGGTAAAAGAAAAAGATTGTTAACATATTTAGCCAAAAAAGACATTGCTAAGTATCGTACCTTAATCGACGAACTCGGTATTCGTAAATAACAATTCATTTAAGGGAAAAGTGTTTCGATACATTCGAAACACTTTTTCTTCTCTATACGTATGGAAATTAAGACTATGAACTTAGGGTGAATATCACCTTGAATCCAGTCCAAATCAGATATCAACTGCTTAAACTTTCCATCTGTTTTATTTTTTCATTTCTTAAAATCACCTAGATCCTATGGGAAAGCAAATTCCTATAAGCAAATCCTTCCAACTACCTGATGGTAGAGAAGTGACAATAGAAACGGGTAAATTAGCCGCCCAGGCTGATGGTTCCGTCGTTGTAAAAATGGGTAAAACCATGTTATTAGCAACCGTTTGTTCTGCAACTTCTGCTAGAGAAGGACAGTCATTCTTCCCTTTATCTGTTGATTATCAGGAAAAATTCGCAGCTGCGGGTCGTATCCCTGGTAACTTTTTCCGTAGAGAAGCAAGACTTTCAAGTTACGAAATTTTAACCTCCCGTTTGGTGGATCGTGCGATCCGA
The DNA here is from genome assembly GCA_964441245.1 of uncultured Saprospiraceae bacterium. GTDB lineage: Bacteria > Bacteroidota > Bacteroidia > Chitinophagales > Saprospiraceae > JALZUU01. The sequence goes on from CAYTVR010000034.1 coordinate 37,758, forward strand.
CCATTGTTCCCGGATGGTTATATGAATGATACTCAAGTAATTATCAACTTGATTTCAGCGGATAAAGATGTAATGCCTGATGCTTTAGTGGCATTAGCTTCGTCTGCAGCACTTGCTGTATCTAATATTCCATTTGCTGGACCAATCTCCGAAGTAAGAGTCGTACGAGTGAATGGCGAATATTTAGTTAATCCAGATCGACCTACTCTTGAAGAGTCTGATATGGAAATCATCGTTGCTGCTACCATGGAAAATGTCATGATGGTAGAAGGAGAAGCTAAAGAATGTTCTGAAGCTGATTTGATTGCTGCGATTCGTGTGGGACATGAAGCGATTAAAGTACAATGTCAAGCACAACTTGATTTAGCAGAATTAGTTGGCGAAAAAGCCACTGTTAAACGAGAAGTTGAAGCAGCTCCTGAAAATGAAGAGGTTAAAGCATGGGTAAAAGCGTTTGCATCTGATAAAATTCTAAAAGTAGCTAAAGGCTTTTTAAATAAAGCAGACCGTAAAAAGCAGTTCTCTGAGGTAGAAGAAGAAATGAAAGCAGCTTTCTTGGAAGCTAAAGGAGAAGAGGAAGCAGCTGAATTAGGCGGTTTTGTAAAAACTTATTACGGTAAGTTGAAAAAAGAAGTGATCCGTGAAATGGTCATGGCAGAGGAAGTACGTTTGGATGGTAGAAAATTGAATGAAGTTCGACATATTTGGACGGAAGTCGACTACTTACCTACTACACACGGTTCTGCCATCTTTACCAGAGGAGAAACACAAGCATTGGCTTCTCTTACCTTGGGTACTAAATTGGATCGTTTGATGCAAGATAATGCTTTGAATCACCATTTCGAAGACTTTATTTTACATTATAATTTCCCTGCATTCTCTGTAGGTGAGGTGAAAATGATGCGTGGACCTGGTCGTAGAGAAATTGGTCATGCGAACTTAGCTAGCCGATCTCTAAAACAAGTATTACCAGCAGATTCTCCATATACTATCCGTATTGTATCTGATATCTTAGAATCAAATGGTTCGTCTTCTATGGCAACAGTTTGTTCTGGTTCTATGGCTTTGATGGATGCAGGTATTGGTGTGAAAGCTCCTGTAGCTGGTATCGCAATGGGAATGATCTCTGATGGTACTAGAAATGCGATTTTGACTGACATTCTTGGAGACGAGGATGCCTTAGGTGACATGGATTTCAAATTGACTGGAACTGAAGACGGTATCACTGCTTGCCAAATGGATATTAAGATCGAAGGTTTATCTTATGATCTTTTAGAAAAAGCATTGATTCAAGCTAAAGAAGCTCGTTTACATATCTTAGGCGAAATGGCTAAAACCATTGATAAGCCAAGAGAAGACTTCAAAGAACATGCACCACGTATTGTGGAATTGATCATTGAAAAGAGCTTTATTGGTGCTGTGATTGGACCTGGTGGAAGTATTATTCAAGAATTACAAGCTGAAACCAATACCGTTATCAATATCTCTGAGGTAGATGATAAAGGTGTGGTAAATATTTCTAGTGCAGACAAAGCCTCTATTGATGCTGCACTTTCTCGAATCAAAGCCATTACATTTACTCCTGAAGTAGGTGATGTATTTGATGCTAAAGTAGCTTCGATTATGCCATATGGTGCTTTCGTTGACTTTAGTGGAAAAAGTGGATTATTACACGTTTCAGAAATCTCTCACAAACGTGTTGAGAAAGTAGAAGATGTACTGAAACAAGGGGATAAAATTAAAGTGAAAATTATCGGAATCGATAAACGAACAGGTAAATTAAGGCTTTCTGCTAAAGCGCTTATTGATCCTCCACAAAGAGATAGACGACCTGTAGAAAATTAATTAAACTTTTTTCTACAAAAAAAGGATAGGGAATCGATTTTAGATCGGTTCCCTATTTTTTTTGGCTTGGATGGATTTTAATGAAAATTTAAAAAACCTCCTCCTCGTCGAATTTTCTTTTTGACCTTGCATATTTGTTTCTATAATCTGAAATTTCGCAAAACAATATAAATGACTGATTATCAGTGATTTAAAAATTTGGTAAATATACCCATTATCGCTTTTTTCAAAAAAGTTCAAATCTGGGCATTTTTTTTGAACCTTTTGAAACTTTTTACTCCCACCTATTGTATTTATTATAGAAATCTAGCATTTAATACTTTTTTGTTAAAAGTCAAGTGTTTTGCAAAAAAAAAGCAACAATTCTCGATTTCAAACGTATTATTTATATTCATAATCCCCGAAACTTAAACAGGTCAGAACATGCGTCAATTAAAAATTACGAATAAGATTACCGCAAGAGAAAGCTTAGCTCTTGATAAATATCTCAATGATATCGGTAAGATCTCTATGCTTACAGCAGATGAGGAAGCAGAAATGGCTCGCCGTATCCGTGAGGGAGATACCAGTGCATTAGATAGATTGACGAAGGCTAACCTCCGATTTGTCGTCTCTGTAGCCAAGCAATATCAAAACCAAGGTCTTTCTTTAAGTGACCTGATCAACGAAGGAAATGTTGGCTTGATGAAAGCAGCCAAACGTTTT
>CAYTVR010000035.1:0-7528 GCA_964441245.1 uncultured Saprospiraceae bacterium
TTAGCTAAAGGTTTTGATCCAACAGGTGCAGGAGATACTTTTGCCGGTGGATTCATTGGCTATCTTGCTAAGACGGGTAATCTTTCTTTTGCGAATATGAAACGAGCGGTTATCTACGGCTCTGCTATGGCATCATTCTGCGTAGAAGAGTTTAGTATTGCTCGATTGAAAACGTTGAAATCTAGTGAGATTAATAAAAGAGTGAGAGAATTTAAAAACCTAATGGATTTTAATCTCTAATAGCTCATCAAGTTTATTTGATAAAATTATCTTCATAAAATAATAGAGACTGAAAAAAGGTAAATCAGAATTTCTGATTTACCTTTTTTAAAAACGATTAAATAGATTTAGTCATCCATTATTCCTTGTTCGCCAACTGGCCACAAGCGGCATCGATATCTTTCCCTCTACTTCTCCTCACGGTGACCATGACCTCATTCTTTCGCAAGTACGCTGCAAAATCATCAATTCTATGTTCTGATGATTTATTGAATGGAGCTCCATCAATCGGATTGTATTCAATGATGTTGACCTTTACAGGAAAACGTTTACACAACTTCACCAATTTTTCCGCATCAGCTAAGCTATCATTAAAGTCTTGAAAGGTGATGTATTCGTAACTGATTCGGTTACGTGTTTTTTGATAAAAATATTGAATGGCATCCATCAGTACAGATAGATTATTCTGTTCATTGATGGGCATGATTTCATTACGTTTGTTATCATCACCTGCATGCAGAGATAAAGCTAGATTAAATTTCACTTCATCATCTGCAAGTTTACGAATCATCTTGGCTATACCAGCAGTACTCACCGTGATTCTCCGAGGAGACATATTTAAACCATCAGGCGAAGAAATATATTCAATACTTTTCAACACATTTTTATAAGCTAGTAAAGGTTCACCCATACCCATATAGACAATATTGGTCAAAGGATGTCCAAAAGTTTCCAAAGCTTGTTTGTTGACTAAAATGACTTGATCATAAATCTCCGCAGCGTCTAAATTTCGAACGCGTTTCATCTGACCAGTCGCACAAAATTTACAAGTCAAACTACAACCGACCTGAGAAGAGACACAAACCGTAAACCGATTGTCCTTGGGCACAGGAATTAAAACGGCTTCAATCAAATGACCATCATGTAAACGATATCTTGATTTGATCGTTCCATCCATACTTCGTTGTACCTTATCTTCTTGAATCGCATTGATCACAAAATGTTCCGATAAAGTTTGACGTAAGTCTTTAGAAAGATTGGTCATTTCTTCAAAGGAGTGTGCACCTTTTTGCCACAACCATTCATACACCTGCTTAGAACGAAACTTCTTTTGCCCCATTTCAATGAACCACTGCTGTAGTTCTTCCAGAGTAAATTTACGGATATCACTTTTTACAATCGTACTAGACATAGGACAAAGATACAAGATTTTAAATTCTAATAGGCTTGTATATCAATTTGTTATTTGTAAACAAGCCTAATAAATCATAAGACTAATCGTTCTTTTCTTCAGTTGGAAAACTATTTTTTCTATTGCTTACTAAACGATCTAGACCAACAACCAAAATTGTTTCGATGACAATAATCACAATTCCTAATATCGCTACTTGAACAGCGGCTTTTCCCATTTCAGAAGGTTGGATATCCAATCCAAAAAAGAAACTATAAGATCCAATCAGTAAAATCATTGTTATACAGAAAAGGAAAACATGTCTAAAGAAAAAGTCTTGCCAGCTGCGCCAAAAGTTTTTGTCATGACGATACCATCTAAAAACACAACCAACCATCATTACTCCAATGAGATAAAATGCCATCATATAATTATCGCCTTCAATTACGCCTACTCCTCGATCTACTCCGTGTAAAACACCTGTAATAATGGCAGCGTTTTTAGAATGATTTCTATCCAAACGATCATTAATCACAAACCATGCGATCAGAGGAAAGAAAGAAATATATTGAACCCAATGACTGAACTGCTCATCAAGCCACCAGATGAGTTCATAGACAGTACCAGTGGTGATCCCATTGTGTTGTCTAGCCCAAATTTCCACGGTGTTGGTGATATGCATTCCATAGCCATATAAATACAGTGCAGCTAATGCTTGGCCAATCCATTTTTTACGATTTTGCGCTTTACTTAATATCTCATTTTCTCCTGGGCCAAAGACGATTTGATTGATCTTAACTAAGGTAATCCACATTAAAGGGGCATAGACTAAATGTTCAAACCAATGATTCGTGCTAATCCCTCCAATCATGGTATAACATATCCATGTTTGTCCCAATCCAAGGCCCATGCCGCCACAAAAAATTAGTTTGTATTGATAGCCAATGCTTATAAAAAAAATACACCAAACTAAATAAGGATCATAAGTAGCTTTGATATTACTTGACTCGATGAATGTGGCGGAGATTTCTCGTTTCATGTTTTTCGTTTTAGGTCGTCTGCTATGGGCACAATTTTACGAGAAATTATTTAATAATTATCTTTTTATGAGCTATAGAATTAAGTAGACAGCCTTTCTGACTAATGTGTTCTTAAGCCTAAAGGACTGAGTGAAAGGACAATACCTTTATAATATTTTGAACCTAATTCAATTTGTCTAGTTGTAGAAAGACAAGATACCAAATCATTTTGAAAATTAGGAGAGGACTACCAATCAAATAATCGGAATCGCAGACAATACATTTCTATATTTTTCGTACTTTTAAAAAGACTGTTGGCAATCACCATATCATATGAAACCATTTTTTTATCTCCTTTTAGGAATTGCATCACTATGTTTAAATGCTTGTGCTTCTTTGATGCCTACGCAAAAATATACTAAAGTAGGGATTCCTTTAGCTCCTAATTATGCAAACTTAGATTATTGGGCTGCTCATCCCGAAAAAAAAGATCAAGCAGATCAAACTCCAGAACCATATCTTTCTGATGAACAAGCGCAAGCTGCTGTAGATGTTTTCTTTTTACATCCAACAACTTATGTCGGTAGTAAAGGAGAAGATCAATGGAATGGCCCTGTTGATGATTCCAAATTGAATCAAAAGACAGATGATGGAACCATACTGTTTCAGGCGAGTGTATTCAATGGCTCAGGTAAGATTTATGCTCCTCGATATCGACAAGCACATTTGCACAGTTATTACGCTAAAGATACGCTTAGCGCGAAAAAAGCTTTTGAATTGGCTTATGAAGATGTTGAAGCGGCATTTGAATATTATTTAAGCCACTTTAATCAAGGACGGCCATTTATTATCGCATCTCACAGTCAGGGAACAACGCATGCAATAGAATTAATACAGAAAAAAATAGATCAACAAACTTTACAAAAGCAATTCGTAGCTGCTTATCTGGTTGGAATGCCAGTAGTAGAAAACACATTCAAATCTATAAAAGCTTGTGAAAATCCCGAAGAAGTTGGCTGTTTTTGTGCCTGGCGAAGCTGGTTAAAAGGATATTATCCAAATAATTTTCAGAAAAACAATAATATTGTGGTCACAAATCCCATTTTATGGACAACTACAACTACTTATGCTGATAAGACGTTAAATGAAGGAACCATTTTAAGGAAATTCAATAAAGGATTTAAAAAACAGATTACAGATGCACAAGTACATGACGGGGTTTTATGGGTGACTAAGCCTAAATTTTTTGGAAGCATCTTTATTAATTGGAAAAACTACCATATTGCGGATTTCAATTTATATTATGCCAACATTCGAAAAAATGCTCAAAAACGAGTTAAAATTTTTCTAAGTAGAAGCCAATAACAGTATGGACATTTACACGAAAAAATCAAGATGGAAGCTATATCTGATGCTAGTGGCCTTAGTCATTTTAGCGATCTCTTCTGTTTATACTAGTTATATTGCTGATCGATTAGCAGATGGTGAACGTTACAATGTTGATCTTTATGCGAAAGCAATGGGAACGATTCTTAATGGTACCGATCCTAATCAGGATATTACGTTTCAATCACAAATCATTAGCAATACGAATATTCCGATCATTTTAGTCGATGAATTTGGAGAAATATCCGAGTCAATCAATTTTTCCGATGGAACTGATTTAGAAGCAGAACTAGCAAAAATCAAAAAAAATGGTTTTCCCCCTTTAGAAGCCACCGGTTATGCTCAATACATTTACTATAAACATACGCGCTTACTCACTTTACTGACTTACTTTCCGATTATTCAGGTTTTACTCCTATTAATTTTTGTCAGTATCGGTTATATCTTATTTAGTTCTGCTCGACGAGCAGAACAAGACCAAGTTTGGGTGGGAATGGCTAAAGAAACGGCTCATCAACTAGGAACGCCAATTACAGCTATCGTTGGTTGGATTGAGCACCTTAAAGTCATGAAACCGGATGAACCGGAAGTCTTGGAAGTTTTAGAAGAATTAAATAATGATGTAAGTCGTTTGGACTTGATTGCCGATCGCTTTTCTAAGATTGGTTCTGCTCCAGATTTAGTATCAGTAAACATTTATGATGAGTTAGACCAATGTCGACAATATATGCAAAGAAGAGCTAGCCGAAAAATTGAGTTTAAATTTCCACAAAGTTCAACTCCTTTAAACGTAAAAATCAATTCTCACCTTTTTGCTTGGGTCATTGAAAATTTACTTAGAAATGCCTTAGATGCCATGGGTGGAAAAGGCACCATAAGTGCGGTAGTTACCGAGGAAAAGGAGTTTGTCAGCATCGATGTGAGTGATACGGGGCATGGAATTCCATCCTCCAAACACAAAACCGTCTTTCAACCTGGCTTTACCACCAAAAAACGAGGATGGGGCTTAGGTCTTTCATTGGCCAAACGTATTATAGAAAGTTACCACTCTGGCAAGATTTTTGTAAAAAAATCAGGTATGAACGAAGGTACAACCTTTACTATTAAACTTCCCAAAGATAGCATTAGTGGACGTTAAAAACCTGTACAAAAATTCTTTTTTACTCTACCCGGAGTTAAAATATACTTTTCTATTGTTCCTAGCAATGGTAGTCCTTCCATTGACTAATTTCGCCAATAACGCTTATGATATTACAGTTGAAGTGATCGATGGAGACTTGAATGAGCCAATGGTTGCGGTTTCTGTGTTTAGTGACGACCATAAATTCGTTGCTTTTACAGACGAATATGGCAAAGTCAAAATTCCTCAATTAGGGCATAGAGAAAATGTTAATTTTACTTTTGTAGGCTATACTGCCCAAAAGATTCCTTTTTTCATGTTGAGAAAAATGGGAGGAAAAGTGAAAATGTACAGTTCTACCACATTGGACAGTATTGTGGTGGTAGGTCGTAGAGATGATCCGGTAGAAGAAATTCCATTCATTGTAGATCGCATAAGTAGCAAAGAAATAGCCTTTAAAAATCCACAAACTACTGCCGATGCCTTAGCCGCGAGTGCGGATGTTTTTGTACAAAAATCTCAAATGGGAGGTGGAAGTCCAATCATTCGAGGCTTTGAAGCGAATAAAGTCTTATTGGTTTTGGATGGTGTCCGAATGAATAATGCCATTTATCGAGGAGGACATTTACAAAATTCTATTACCGTAGATAATTCCATTTTAAATCAAATAGAAGTGATCTATGGCCCAGGATCTTTGATGTATGGTAGTGATGCTTTAGGAGGCGTTGTTCATTTTAGAACTAAAGATCCTAAGCTACTCTATGGCTTAAAAACAGGGGATGAAAATAAAATGTATACTGGAGCTTATACTCGTTTTGGAAGCGCCAATCGTGAAAAAACCTTACATCTTGATTTAGATTATCGAAGCCAAGAATGGGGAAGTTTTACAAGTATCACCTATGCCGATTATGGTGATTTACGAGCTGGAGCGAATCGTCCAGACGATTTTCCAGATATCGGAAAACGCTATTATTATCAAACTAGAGTCGAAAGAATCGATCAAACAAGAGGTCCAGCCAGTGATCCAAATATTCTAAGAGGAAGTGGCTACAATCAAATAGATTTGTTACAAAAAGTACGGTATCAACCCCACGATAGTTTGTATTTTGTACTTAACCTTCAATATTCTACGTCAAGTAATATTACTCGATATGATCGAATTATTGATACGTTGGAATCTGCGGATAAATTAAAATTTGCAGAATTTTACTATGGTCCTCAAAAAAGATTATTGGCTTCTTTAAAGACGAGAGTATTAAAACCAAGACTTCTTTACGACAAAGCAACTTTAATTGGTGCTTTTCAGCGAATTGATGAAGATCGTTTAAGACGAAAAAAGAATGAGTCACATCGAGAATTTAATTTAGAAGATGTCTATGTTTTTTCTTTTACAGGAGACTTTGATAAGGCACTGAGTAAAAACGGTCGAACGGTCTTCTCTTATGGTTTTGATGGTAATTATAATAGAGTTAATTCTAAAGCAGGAACCATTAACATGAGAACGGGGAAGGTCTCACGAGGAAGGGTTTATTCTCGTTATCCAAGTGATTTTAGTACCATGACTTCATACGCAGGATATGCCAATCTGCATTGGAAAAACAGGGATTCGACGATCAATTTTAATTCGGGAGTTCGATATTCAGCAGTCAATTTATTTGCTCGATATGATAGTACAGATTTAACCCTTATTAGCTGGCCGGAGACGTATGTCAATCCCGGTATATCAATTAAAAACAGTGATGTTACCTGGGGAACTGGATTTACATTTAATTCAAAAAACAAATGGCAGTTTAGAGCTTTGGCTTCTACAGCTTTCCGATCGCCTAACATAGATGATTTTGCAAAAATTAGAATAAAAAATGGAGAAGCTATCTTACCCAATATAGGACTTCGTCCAGAAAAATCAATCAATGGAGAAATTACTTTAGGAAAGGAGTTTGGTCGTATTCGAAATAAACGAGGGGTCACGCTTCTTTTAAGTGGTACAGGATTTTATACCCATCTCAAAGATATTATAGTAAGAAGAAGAGGTAAGCATCCAGATGGAGGAAATACCATTGCAGGACCTGATGGAGATCTATTCGATGTATACCAAAATTTTAATGAATCGACAGCAAAGGTTTATGGTGTCTCAGGTAATATGCAATTCAAGATTAATGACAATTGGGTGTTCAAAACGAGTCTCAATTCTACGAAAGGTCGTACTCCATTTATTGTAAAATCAGAAGAGACTGGCGTAGTTACCATCGATACTTTAGTGCCTTTGGCGCATATTCCTCCCTTGTATGGCCGGAGTAGTTTATTATTCAAAACAGATCGATTTAGAATTGAAGGAGTCGTAAAATTCGTTGGTAAAAAACCAATAGAAGATTATGCAGTAACGGATGTTTATAAAGATGCTAGTGGAAATATTGTGCTCGATAGAGATGGTAGTTCTGATAACCCCGAATACACCCCATTTACAATTGATGACAATGGAAATTTCAATCACATCGGTTCATTAGCTTGGACGACCTATAATATCTATTCTTCTTTTAAATTCAACGATCGAATTAGTATTGATTTAGCATTTGAAAACATTACGGATCTTCATTATATACCTTTCTCTTCTGG
>CAYTVR010000035.1:7628-15577 GCA_964441245.1 uncultured Saprospiraceae bacterium
ATCAGACCATATTTGTTAATCTATTCATAAAGAAGCTTTCCTTTTTGCTTTTACTGATATAATGATTATATTGTTAAAAGAACAGACAAGGTATGCGATTGAATATGAAAGGGATCATTGTAGATGATGAGGCTAAAAGCCGGACGATGCTCAAAGCTTTATGTGAGGCTTACTGCGAAGATGTAGAAATTTGTGGACTAGCAGCCTCTGTAAATGAAGCAATTGAGCTAGTCAATATCCATCAACCTGATATCGTTTTTTTAGATATTCGAATGCCAATTCAGAGTGGTTTTTCTCTATTAGAGCATTATAAAGAACTCCCTTTTGAAGTCATTTTTACTACGGCTTATGATCAATATGCTTTAAAAGCGTTTGATTACTCTGCGGCTGACTATTTATTAAAGCCGATTTCAGTTGAAGATTTAAAGAAAGCAGTAAATAAAATAAAACAACAGAAAGGTGGTTTGAGCAAAAAAGAACAACTATCTTTGCTCAAAGACGCCATAGAAGGAAAAACACTTAACAAAATAGTATTAACCACATTAGATGGATTCACTTTTGTTCGATTCGATGAAATCGTTCGTTGTGAAGCACAAGGAAACTATACAGATGTATTCTTAAATCCTCCAGCTTCATTATTGATAACGAAAACATTGAAACATTACGAATCAGTTTTGCCACCATCTATTTTCTTTAGAGTACATAAATCTCATGTCATCAATCTTAATTATGTTCGTCGCTTTGTACGAGGAAAACAGGGGATGATTGAGATGAATGATGGTACCATGATAGAAGTCTCTTTACGTAAAAAAGACGCTTTACTTCATAAATTAGCCACACTCTCGTAGAAATCAAGATAACCTCAGTCGCCATTTAGGAACATCTTATTATTATTTACGTTCCTACTACTTTCGTATTGGATATACAAAGTACTAAGGAACATGAAACTAATAACTTTATCAGTTTGAGATTTCTTTTTCCTTTACTCAGCGTTAAAAAGCCTCGCTGATGCCCTGCATCATCTATGTTTTTTGCCTTGATTAAAGAAAAAACAAATTCTCACCTTTGTTACAATTTATTAATTACATATTCCTAAACAACCAATTTTAAAATTTCATCTTTCCAAAATTAAACTTTTTGGAAACTATATCGTCCTATTGATACGAAGTGATCTTGATCACTGTTGTATCTTCGAAAATGATCGTTTCACATATGAGAAGAATGATATGCTTTTCTTTCTTGTGTTTTTTATTTGGTTCACTGCATTTGCAGGGGCAACAAATTCAATGGGCAAGTAAGGTATATGAAGTCTCTAGTGAAATGAAAGAAAATGCTCACACTGCAAAAGAAGTTTTAGGAACACCCAACACAATTTATGATTATTCTGATCAATCTTTTGCTTGGGCACCTAATAAAGATGAGTATCCAGAGAATGCCAAAATTCGAGTAGGTTTTCTAAAGCCCATGAGAATTCGACAAGTTGCAGTGATGGAAAGTTTGCATCCGGGAAGTATTGCTCAGATTATTCTTTTTTATAAAAATGGTAAGACGAAAAAGATTTATGAAAATCAATTTCCGAGAGCAGCCCTTTTAAGTAATCGATTGTTTACCCATACCTTTTCATTGACCAAACAAGCAGTGACGGCTGTTGAAATTCATTTAGTTCCCAATTCAGTAAAAGGAAATCCACATCTTGATGCGATTGCGATTTCTGATCGAAGCCTTCCTATCAAACGGTCAGATATTGTTAAATCAGTCAATCAAAATCTTAGCGCGGCCATTAATTTGGGACCAATGATTAATTCTGATTATGCAGAAGACTTTCCAGTTATTTCCCCTGACGGGAAAACACTCTACTTTTCAAGAGATCGGCATCCTCAAAATATTGGAGAAGAGAATAAAAAAGATATTTGGGTCACCTACCTAAAGACAGATGGTAATTGGACCAAAGCAGTCAATATGGGAGCACCATTGAATAATAAAAATGACAATGCTGTTATCGCAGTTTCTTCTACCAATGATCAACTATACTTGCTCAATGGAAAGATTGGAATTGCAAATACAACTAAAAGAGGACGTTCTTGGGGACGACCGCGATTACTTGATATTGAAGACTATTATAACAATCAAAAAATAAGTGCTTACCATATTAACTTGGATGGGAATGTACTCTTGATGGCCTTGGAAAGAAAAGATAGTAAAGGCGATCTTGATTTATATGTATCCCATAAAAATGAAGAGAAGACTTGGTCTGTACCAAAAAATTTAGGCAATCAAATTAACACGATTGGAAAAGAGCGAAGTGTTTTTCTAGCTTCAGATGGAAAGACTATTTACTTTGCAAGTGATGGATTCGATGGCTTTGGAGGTTTGGATATTTTTATGAGTCGACGATTAGATGATAGTTGGACCAATTGGTCTGAACCGCTGAACTTAGGTGAACAAATTAATAGTCCTTTAGATGACCACAGTGTTAGTTTTCCGGCGTCTGGAGAGTATGCTTATTTTTCTAAAGAAATGAAAGATGGTAGTTCTGACCTTTTTCGAATTAGAATTCCTGAAAGTTTTTTACCAGAACCCGTTGCATTCGTAAAAGGACAAATTATAGATGCGAGTACCAGACGTCCAATTGAAGCGACTTTGCAAATTGAAAACTTGGATGATGATCAAAATAAAAAAGAACTATTTGCTAAGAAAAATGGGGAGTATCAAATGATTTTACCCATGGGAGAGAATATGGGATTAGTTGCAGAAAGAGAAGGGTATTTTGCCGTTAGCGAATCCATGGAATTGACGGATGAAACATTGGAAGGAGAAGATAAAGATTTACAAATGACTGCGCAGCTTGGAGAAAATTCCGAATCATTCTTTTCTGCAGAGACAGAACAAATAAGATTGCGATTAAAAAAATTGGACAATCGATTAGATGTTTTAAATCGTAAACGATTATCGGAATATAAAGCCAATCGTAAATTCCCATATGATCAAAAAAACTATCAAAGTGATCCAGAGTTAGATGCCTTGCGGCATAAATATCGTTTGGCGAATTACAAATCAGAAGATTCTAAATCTACCGTTTCAGCATTGAATAAAGCAGATGAAGAATTGGCTAAAATGAAAGCAAAGTATAACAAAGAAAATGGAACAAAAGATTTTCAGCAAAAAGGAAGGGAGAGCGATAAAGACGAAGAATTAGAAGACATGAAACGCCGTTTTAATCAATATCATAAAACGAAAGAGATAGAAAAAGAGGAGGAGGAATATTTGGATATGGATGCTGAAGGGTCTTTTGATGAGGAAGATCTTTATGGTTATGATCCGGGGTTTGTCGCTTTGCAGGAAAAGGTTTGGACAAGGTTAATGAATGAAATGGAAATTGAAATTCGCTTAGAATTAAAAAAAGAATTGCTCAACGAAGTAGAAAAAACTACACTAAACGATTTGGATAAAGAGTTAGATGCGAGCTCTAGATTTCAAGTAAAAAAATACGCACTTGAAATTAATCGAGAATTAAGAAAAGAGTTGCGCAAAATTAATGCAGAGAAAACGAGGTTAGAAAGGGGAACTGAATTAAGCAATATCGAAAAAGCACTTCGAAGAAAAATGGCTCCCAAAATTCGAAAAGAGTTGCGAGCCGATTGGAGAGAACGAGCTCAAACAGAATTGCGAGCAGAGTTAGAATATCGGTATAGGAAAGGAATAGAAGAAGCACTTCGAAAAGAATTGAAAACCAAGGAGCGAAAAGAAATTAAATTCGAAAATAAAAATAAGCATCAGCCGGACTTACAACCCAAATCGCCAAAGCCTTCAAAAAAAGCTAAAAATTGGAGTTACCAAGAAGTACAAAAAAACATCTTGATGATTCCGATTCAAGAGGGGCAAATTCTACCGATGAATAATATTTTCTTTGAAACAAATACGGCTAAAATAAAAGCAACTTCTAATTCAGAATTGAGAAGAGTATTAAAGTTTTTGAAAACGAATGAAAATTTGATCATTGAAATTTCTGGCCATACCAACGGATGGTGTAGCCATGCTTTTGCCAATCAAATATCAGAAGATCGAGCGAAAGCTGTGCAACAATATTTTTTAGATCACCAGATTTCCGCAGACCGAGTCATCGCAAAAGGTTATGGAAAAACATTACCGATTGCTACCAATGAAACAAGTGTTGGTCGAAAACAGAATCAAAGAATAGAATTAAAAATAATTCAAATAAAATAAGCATATTTGTGGTTTTTATAACGACTTCAGATATCAAAAACAGACATGCAATTCATACCTGAAACAACGATAGATGCGGTTGTTGAGCATCTAGAATCCTTAGACAATTACGATGATTTAATTACTGAAATAGGTACTTCTCAGCCGGCAGTACTGGCTTATCTGATGTCAGATAATTTTAAATTTTTCACTGATGAGGAACGAGATTTTGCTTTTTTTCTAACTTTCGTTATCTGGAAATCGGTCATTAAACATCATCCGGAATTACCTGTTCTTTCAGAAGAACAAATCAGTAAAAAGGAGGAAAGCAATTGGGATTTATTTGATCAACAAAAGGTTAGAAATTTCAAAGAAAAATTAAATGCTTTTTTTGAAAAATACGATCAAGAAGATTTATTGGCATTTGTAGAGGATTCGCTAGAACCTGATGAAGAAACGGTGATTACTTCAGAAGGACGGGATTATCTTTTTGTGAGTATGAAATCGATTATTGATGCGATGAGAAAAGGAGTTTAAGCCTTAGGTTTACAAATATTATTCATCGATGACAGGATCATGACTTAACTTCTCGGACTAAGAAAAATCCATCATCTCCTTGTTTTTGATAAAGCGGCATTAGAATGAGTCCATCTTCTGCAGCACAAATTTCTCCATTTCTATCTGTCGCTAATACCTCACCTTTTTGTACGCTTTGGAAATTTTTATAGCCAGGTTTCATTTTAAATTTGTCTCCAGGTTGAATAGAATGAATGTTGATTAATTCTGCAACTTGAGGAAAACCTTTCGAATATTCAATCAAGATTTTATCGTGTCTGTTTTCTACATGTTCTGCTTGAACACAACCAATAGTCCGCATACAATTGGTCAATGCAGCAATGGCTCGTTTGACCGACAACTCTTCCTGATGCTGTCCTGACTCAAAGCAAATAGCAACAGTTTCTGGTTGGAAGTTTTGATTGCTAAAATAATGAAGACTGGTTCCTTTGACTCCTTTTAGTAAACCTGTGATTACAGGGGCATGTAATTCAATGGCAATTCGAAGGCTTTCAGGATCACTCGTTGGGATAGAAAAAATTCCGCCCAAAGCGGTTGTCGTGTGGAAATCTAAAAAGATTAATTTTTCTGGTTGATATTCTTCTATTTCGGATTCAATGACAGCTAACAACTCCTTGATTTCTAAATCTTCAGGATCCAAATCGGATAAGTCAGCATTCTTGATTCGATGAATATTTTCATTGGTCCATTGCCGATTGAGATCTTTTACCAAAAAACGTTTATTGAATTTCATGGCTTTGCGATTGCCACGTAATCCTAGCATTCGTCCACGAAAGACAAAAGATGGATTGGTATGCGGCTCTACCGCCAACATTGCAAACATTATTTCTAATGCCTTTACACCAGCCAATTCATTACCATGCATTCCGCCAAAACAAATCAATAAGGGTCCTTTTTCCTTACCGGAATAACGACCGATGATTCTAGGCCATTCTTGATCTAAATCATCAATTGTATTTTTTCTTTGCCTGGGCGCTAAAGGTTCTATCATACTGTTTTTTGCTTTAGGGGTGACGGTGTTTTCTGAAACTAATCAATCTTTATGCGATGTAACATTCGATTTCTTCTTTGAGTATAAGGATCATTGTATAAAAAATATAAATATCCGGTGCTCACTTGTTTGTGATGAATAAAAGGTCGCTCAATAAAAAAAGAGCTTCCTGTTTTTCCACTTTTTATATCAATAGCTTGAATGATTTCTCCCCATCGAGTATCAAAAGTAGTATATACTTTTTGATGTATTCGATCAAACAAAAGTTCTCTTTGCCATTTTTTGTTTTGGTGATAGTGAATATCTATTTCCTGTAAAGGTGATCCTGATTCGGTATAGTATTGCAATTTTGATTCTGTATGATTGAATACTAAGACCATAGAGTCTATACTAAAAATAGGGACATAAAGTTTCGGATAAAATATTTTCATCATTCCTCGCAATCGATATTCCATGTTTCGCAACTCTTCGAATTCATTAGAAACCTTGGCCTGCCAAAAGTCGCCTGAACGTGGCATTCGTTGCCCTGTTTCTTCAACCAATAATCGGATATTGGCTGCATCCTCAATTAGAGGTAAGGTATAAGAAGAATGGTTTTCGGTGCGAGGGATCGCGCAATATTCCATTGCTTGTCCTTGAAAATAGTATTTTGTAAAATACAAAAAATTATCTGAATTCCATGCACAAGGATTGGCTAATTCTGCCAAGAAATCAACGGAATTGACTCGCCTAAGTTGAATTTTTGCAGCTTGTAGCTGGATATTATAATGATAGAATTCGGTGATAAGATAAATTCCCTCCAAGCAACTTTCAAATAATTTGATCGGTCGTTTATCGGTGAGTGGAAGTTGATTTTTTTCTTTGAAGTCTTTGTCTAAAATGATTAATTCATATTTTGAAAAGATGTTTTTATAGACTAAAAGTAGGATATGATCTTCAAGTAAGAGGTAATCGATTACACTATAATCTGTGTTGGATAAAGTGTCTATTTTCGGTGTCGCCGAAATAAAAATCTCGGGTAATTGATGGAAGACCAAACTATCCTGAGTCTTTGCTTTGGGCAAAAAGAAAAAAATAAGCAAGAAGATTAGGCTGCATTTTTCAAATAGAAAAGAAAGAAGGCTCATGATCAAGAGATTTCGCTATGAAAACATTTTTATTTTAAATCTCTTTCAATTTAAGTTTTTAAGCGCAAAGAAAAATACCAGAATATGCTAAAAGTCAGGATGCTATGAGAATACCCAATAATCTGTTTTTTCAAGATTTCAAAAACTAAGTTTAGTCAGTCGTAACAATTACTTTTCCAATCGTTTTACCTGTTTGGAATAATTGGATTGCTTTAGGTAATTCATCAAAAGAGAAGCTATGTCCGACGTGTGGTTTTTGAATATTTAAATCTTGAATTTCTTCTAAGAGTTGATGCATTAATGGTGCTTTTTCATAAAGATAGATGAGATTGAAACCTGAAACCATTTTGTTGACTTCTGCCAAATCTTGCGCATCGATACGAGGACGGGTTAGAAAATGATAAATGACTTTTAAATAATTGGGCCGACTTCCTGGAGAGGCATATTGAGCTGCGCCATAAATGACCATTCTGCCTTGAGCAGCCATTTCGGCAAACCCAATTTTAAAAATTTTACCACCGATACATTCCATAACGACATTGAGTTCTCTATTTTTCAGAGCTGTTTTTAAGTCTGTGGCAAATGAACTGCCTCTGACAATGACTTCATCATATCCTTCTTGTTTACAAAAATCAATCTTAGATTTATTCCCTACCGTTCCGATGGTATGTGCTTCATATTTCTTGGCGATTCGATTGGCCATGATTCCAACACCTCCAGCTGCGCTATGAATCAAAACCGTTTCTCCTTTTGCCAAATGACCTAAATGAGTCAATCCATAGTAAGCAGTTAGTACTTGAACCAAGTAAGCGGCACCTTCTTGAAAATTCCAATCATTCGGTAGAGGGATCACATATTCTTGACCGATATTTAGATGAGTCGCATAAGCTCCGAATTTGGTGACGCCCATGACTTGATCTCCAATTTTTACGGAAGTAACTCCTTCACCTATCGCTACAATAGTGCCCGCATATTCCAACCCAGGAACAAACACACCTTTTGGGGTTGCACTATACAAACCAAACATGGCAAAAATATCTGCGAAGTTTAAG
>CAYTVR010000035.1:15587-39942 GCA_964441245.1 uncultured Saprospiraceae bacterium
TTAGTTAGAATAGGTTGAGCATTTGGTTGAGCTCCTCGTTCTCTGCCACACTCACTTCTCCCGGACTAGGTGCGTCTAATTTTTCTTCTTTCAATTTTAAATTTTTCATATTGCCTGCTTTTAGACAATAGACTTTTCGTTGGATCATGCCGTTTTTTTTGCAAGTTTACAAAATTCTCTTTTGTTTTGGGCAACCTTAACAAAGAAAGGATGTCATTAGATTAGTAATTAATGTTGAATAATGGAATGCGGTAATTGTGAATGATTCCTTTTCACGTCAACTTCGCGTTATCGTGGTCATTCAAAATTCAATTATTTCAGTATTCAACAATTCAGTATTCTAAAATCATAAAAATAATATCATGAAACAAGTTACTTCATTTTTTCTTTTCTTTTGTATCGCTATTGGTCTACCATTCAATGCTACTTTTGCTCAATCAGTAAGAGGAAATGGAGATGTTGTTGAAGAAGATCGAGGACTTTCGGACTTTCATGAGATTCATGCTGAAAATGGAATTGATGTACATATTCGACAAGGAAATGAAGAGTCCGTTGTCGTCAAAGCAGATGATAATTTAAAAAAGTATATCAGAACAGATGTTGAAAATGGAAAATTGATGTTGTATTGTGATCGGGTTTCGATTCGACATTCTAAGGCTTTTGATGTTTATGTAACGGTACAAGATTTGACAAAGATAAAAGCGAGACAAGGTTCGGATATTTATGGTCTTTCTGAAATTAGAATGGATAAGTTAAAATTGGATTTGAGTAGTGGAAGTGATTTGAAAATGGAAATTTATGCCGATATTTTACAATGTGAATTGAGTGGTGGTTCGGATGTGAAAATATCTGGAAAAGTAAAAGAGTTCTATGCGGATGCGAGAGGAGGTAGCGATATCATGGCCAAAAAGTTAGAAACAATAAAATGTGAAGTTTATGCTCGTGGTGGATCAGATGCTTATGTACGTGTAGAAGAGGAATTAAATGCACAGGCTTTTGGTGCGAGCGATATTCATTATTACGGTGATCCCCAATTGGTACATACCAAAGCAAAAGGCGGATCAGATATTGAGAGTAATTAAGGATCAAAAGATGTGAAAAAACAAGGGAAGAAGGATTGAAGATCGTGTGGATTTTCAATCTTTCTTCCCTTTTGTTTTATTTAAACTTTCTTCTGAAGTTCTCTTGCGATAACCACCAATCCTTCAAGCGTCAACATTCGGTCGATGTCATCAAATTCTTTTTCTAAAGAAGTTAAAATAGAAGATAAACCTCCGGTGGCAATGACTTTACAATCCTCTCCAATTTCCTTTTTAATTGTTTGAATCATGTGGGTGACCATGCCTGTGTAACCAATTAGAATGCCTGATTGAATGGCGTGAAGGGTATCCTTTCCCAAAGCAGAATCAGGTAGCTCCAAAGGAACCTCAGGAAGCTGCGCCGTATTGTCGAATAAAGAACGAATCGCTGTTTTTAAACCAGGAGCAATAGATACACCAAGGATGGTTCCATCTGCGCCAAGTGTTGTAAAAGTCAAAGCAGTACCAAAATCAACAACGATGCATTTTCCATTAAAACGATGATAAGCAGCAGCAGCATTGGCCACTAAATCTGATCCAATTTCCTTGGGGTTCATCACTTTTATTTTTAATCCTGAATACGATCCAGGGTTAAGTAAAAGAGGCGATTCTCCCAAAAGGATTTCCAACATTTCTACTAAAGGTTGATTCAAGTGAGGAACGACGCTGGATATGATTGTTTGATCAATAGATGAAATATTATATCCTAATTCGAGCATCTCAGTTCTCAACTGATAAGGCCAGACTTCTTTAGGCATTTCAGTAGAAGTTGGAATTCTCCAATGATGAATCCATTTTTCATTTTCGCGTAAAGCAAAAACAATATCTGAATTTCCGGCATCGATGACTAAAAGCATAGTTGATGATTTAAGCAATTAATTAACAATTTCAAAAGAGATTGATTCTTTTATTCGCAATAAAATCTATTATAAACCTATAATTTTACGATTCAATTTTTCGTCTGGTTTTCCACCAGCAAAATCATCAAACGCTCGTTCAGTTACTTGAATAATATGGTCTTTGATAAAGTGTACTCCTTCTCTTGCTCCTTGTTCTCCATCTTTGATACAGCATTCCCATTCTAAGACCGCCCAACCATCAAAACCATATTGTGATAACTTGGAAAAAATACTGGCAAAGTCAATTTCACCATCACCTAAAGAACGGAAACGACCTGGACGATCTACCCAATCTTGATAACCGCCATAAACTCCAGAACGTCCATTCGGATTAAACTCTGCATCTTTTACGTGGAACATTTTGATGTGTTCATGATAAAAATCGATGTATTGCAAATAATCCAATTGTTGTAAAACGAAGTGACTTGGATCATATAAAATGTGAACACGTGGATGATTGTTGGTAGCTGCTAAGAATCGTTCGAAAGTGACACCGTCGTGTAAATCTTCACCCGGATGAATTTCATAGCAAAGGTCAACACCATTTTTGTCGAAGGTATCCAAAATCGGTTTCCAACGTTTGGCTAATTCTTTAAAACCAGTTTCGACCAAACCTTGTGGTCGTTGTGGCCAAGGATACATGGTATGCCAAAGTAAGGCTCCTGAAAAAGTGACGTGTGCATTGATGCCTAGATTCCGACTGGCTTTCGCAGCCCATTTTACTTGTTGAACCGCCCACTTGGTTCTTGCTTTTGGATTATTGCGAACAGCTGGTGGTGCAAAACCATCAAACATTAAATCATAAGCAGGATGAACGGCAACTAATTGCCCTTGTAAGTGAGTGGACAATTCGGTAATCGACAATCCATACTCAGCAACTTTTCCTTTTAATTCGTCACAATAGGTTTTGCTTTTAGCTGCTTTTTCTAAATCGATAATACTCGAAACCCAAGTCGGAAGTTGAATGCCGATGTATCCTAAGTCACTGGCCCATTTACAAATATTATCTAAGGTATCGAATGGTGCGGTATCACCTGCAAACTGAGCTAAGAATATCGCAGGTCCTTTGATGGTCTTCATGGTGTATTGTTTTAAATGAAGAGTTTGAAAACTCTTGAGATGAAAAAATAAAGACCCAAAATAAACAAAAAAACGATTTTGATTAGGGTTTAAACTTAAAAGAACGTCATAATATTAGTTGAAGTCGTTGAAAAACTCCTAATAGCTACTTCTCAGCTTAAATAGGAATTCTTAAACAACTTTGGAGTGTGCTACAACTTAAGTATGCTTCAAGCTAAAGAAATATTGTTATTTTGTAAAAAGGGTTGATGGTGAAGTATATACTGATATTATTGGACTAGGTTGTTAAAACAAAAAATATGAATAACGATTTGAGGTTGGTGGATAGCATATGGATCATTTTCTTTCTTATCCTTTCTCAAGGAAAGGTCTTGGCGCAATATCAATTGAATGGAGATGCAGTGACGATCGGAGCAGATTGTTTTCGATTGACGCCAGCTCAGGATGGATCATCGGGCTCAGTATGGATGACGGATAAATTAAATTTACAGGAGTCCTTTGAGTTAACTACTCAGATTTTTTTAGGCTGTAATGATAAAGGAGCAGATGGAATTGTTTTTGGGATGCAAGCCATTAGTACTAGTGTAGGAGCTGGTGGTTATGGAATGGGCTTTGGTGGCATTTGGCCATCTATTGGAGTGGAGTTTGATACCCATAAAAATAATGACCAAGAAGATCCTTCCTTTGATCACATGGCTATTATCAGGAATGGAAATGTTAATCATTTTGGTGCTGACAATTTAGCTGGTCCGATACAAATTCATCCAGAAAATTCTAATGTGGAAGATTGTGAAAAGCATGATTTACATATTGTCTGGGATGCATTGACAATGCAGCTCCAAGTAAGTTTGGATTGTGAAGCGCGCTTGAGTTATACCGGAGATATTGTTAATGAAATTTTTAATGGTGATCCAAATGTTTTTTGGGGGTTTACAGCTGGAACTGGCGCAGCCAATAATGAACAAATTATTTGCTTAGAAGAAATAAAGTTTATTGAACCTTTGGAAGACATCATTCTTTGTCCAGGAGGACAAGTACAACTTGAAGCGAAAGGAGGAGATACGTATCAATGGACACCATCAAACGGTTTAGATAATCCATCTATTGCCAATCCTATTGCTTCTCCAATCGAAACTACTACCTATTATTTAAAAATTACGGATGGATGTTCTTTTTCTTTTTTGGATACCTTGACTATTTACGTCGATGGAGATACGGTGTTTTTTGAATTGAAAGATACTGCTCTATGTAATGGAGAAAATTTATTATTGGATGCCACCAGTACGAATGCGACTTATTCTTGGTCTACTGGCGATACTGGACCAACGATTGCTCCAGAAAAAACAGGCCTTTATGTAGTGACGGTAACCAAGGATGAATATTGTATCGCTACAGATCAATCTTTTGTTGACTTTATCAAATTACCACCCATTAATTTTGCCCCTGTCAATTCTATTTGTCCAAATGAAGTCATTGATTTAGACGTTAATTTTCGAGATGCTACATATTTATGGCAAGATGGTTCTACCGAGTCAACTTATCAAGTTGTTGAAGCGGGAGACTATCGAGTGACTTTAACGCATAGTTGTGGTACCAGAATTTTGAAAGCAGATATTACATTGGAACCAAGTTGTGTTGATGTTTATATCCCAAATGCGTTTTCTCCAAATGGAGATGGGGTGAATGATTGGCTGATGATACAAGATGGTGGAGATGTAGTAGAAGTATTGAATTTTCGAATTTTTAACCGATGGGGAGCGCTGATGTATGAAGCTAAAAATTTTTATTCAAATGATCGAGACTATGCTTGGAATGGAAAACATAAAGGACAAGTCGTTCATAAAGGAGTTTACATTTACATGGCTGAAATTCTTTTCCGGAATGGTGAAACGATTATTTTAATGGGGGATATTACGGTGTTTTGATCACCCGATTATAAATGCATAATAAAAGAAGTAGTAAAATTATAGTCCCAATAGTAATACAAGAATAAACTTCCATTACATCAGAATAATATCGTCCAATCGTGGCATCTGTAGAAAAGGTATTGAGGATAACTGATATGCCCAATAAAGTTTTTAAAACGTTTTTCATTCCTTTACTCCACATCTTTTCTAATCTATATAGATAGTAGAAAATCCATAAGTGAGCCATCCAAAGAAAAATAAAATAAGCTTTCCAGGCAATGGGAGATAAAATAGGAATGGCGGTTAATATAAAAGTGTACTCCAATAAGGCAAGCTTACTTTTTCTGTTTTCTAATTTTTTTCGAAACAACCAAGCTGGATAAATGGCAGCTAAAGAAAGGATACCATAAGCAACTTTCTTTAATGTTTCAATGGGTAAATTGATGAAGTTGACATAAATGGAAAGGCCGGGACTATCATTGGTGAACCAACTTCTGAGCATGGAGAAAAAAGATTGATTTTTATGTTGGATAGTGGCAAAAGGAGAAGCAATCTCCTGATACCAATGCGAATAATAAGTTAAGGCTTGTTCAGGACCAAAGACAAATAATGAAAGGCTGTTAAAAAGAAATAAAAATATAAAAGTCCAACTGACAATTTTAAATTCTCTTTTGTACAAAAAATATAATAGTAAAAATATTGTGTACACTTTTAAGGAAATACTAAAAGCTAAAATCATCCCCGCAAGTCCCTCTTTCCTTTTTATAAAAAGATCGATGACTAATAAAGACATCAATAGCATGTACATATTGATCTGAACATTAGCTAAGTTATCGAGTACAAAACGAAAAGTCAATAAAAAAGGAATTAGAACTAAACTATCTGACCAAGAAACTTCAGATGCTTTTGCTTGTTGAAAAGGCCAAACTAAGTGTTTATGATCTAACCACTTTATGCTGATTCGCATGGCTCCAAACAAGGCAAGGATACTGCCGATCAACCAAATGAAACGGAGTGCATGTCCACTTATCTTTTCTAAAAGCGCGAGAGGGACACTAAACACAGAGAAAAAAGGTGGCCAAGTATTGAGATAGTCGCTGTATATATTTTTTCCCTCAAGGACTAAATTACCTGCATTTACATAGCCCATAAAATCTGCATTCTCGCGAGTACTAGAACGCAAAATTTCAAGAAAGATCACTAAGCACAATATGCCAATAATGACTTTTATTATTTTCTCCTTGTTCATGCTTATTTTTCTTTCCCGAAATTTTTCAAAATCCAATGATCTGGATCAATGCTAAACTCAGGAGTTTCTCCGATGTCCAGAGTGATACCTTCTAAAGGAATATCAACGATTCTTCTTTTCTTGTTGATAGAAATTTCTATAGGCATAGGAAAAGGTAAATTGTTAGGGCTTTCCCATTTAAGATTTAGTTGACTTCCTGTTTTTTTGAAATGGAGTACAGGTAATTTTGGTTGCCGCAAATAAAGTTCGAAAAACCAATCTAAATTTTTCCCACTTTCTTCTTCTGCTATTTGTAAAAAATCGTCAGTGCCAGCGAATCGAACCTGTGCTCCATCTGTTATTTTTTCCATTGCTGGATCGGGATAAGCCATTCGCCGAAGGGCTTTAAAAAATGCTTCATTACCGATGACAAATCGTAAGGTATGTAAAACCCAAGCCCCCTTTGTATAAATGGGCGCGCGATAAATTTGCTTGGCCGTTTGTATCTCTCTCGGAGCGATAGGCAAATAATTAGAAAACCTTCGATTGCCTTTCATAAAATCTTGGTACGCTTTTTTTCCTTTTAATTCTTCGACATATAAGGCTTGCATGTAACTCCCAAAACCTTCATGAATCCACATGTCTTTCCAGTCGAAATTAGTGACCAAATTTCCCCACCATTCATGAGCCAATTCATGATGATGTAAAGCATCAAATCCCCAATCTTTTCCAGTCATGGAAGTATTACTAAATTTAGCACCATAAGCGATGATGGTCTGATGTTCCATTCCTAGATGAGGCGTTTGAGCGACACCATATTTATCTGCACGAAAAGGATAAGGGCCAAAATGTTTTTCATAAAATTTTAAGTGTTCTAGAATTTGAATGAATAGTTTTTCCCCTTTTTCATAATCACTGGGAAGTACATAAAACACCACGGGGAATTTATCGCCAGCAACACTAGTCATTTCATCTTCAATCATTTTATAGGGAGCAATGTTTAATGCAATATTGTAACTACTAATTGGTGTAGAAACGAACCAATGATAAGTACTCGTTCCATCTTTGTTTTTGTCAACGGATTGCTGTCGACCATTGGTTGCAACGATTAATGGATCAGGTACACGAATGTGCAAAGCCATAGAGTCTGGTTTGTCTGAAACATGATCTTTGCAAGGCCACCAAAGATCAGCTCCATTTCCTTGACAAGTGGTGGCAATCCAATCTGCACCTGAAGGTGTTTTACTCCAAGTAAAACCACCATCCCAAGGTGGGCGAGGAGCTACTCTAGGAGTTCCGGCATATTCTATTAAGATGGAAATTTTTGATCCTACTTGTTGCGTTTGCGTCAAGGGAATCCAAATCCTTCCTTCTACTCTGTTAAATGTTTTTTCTACTTTTTTTTCGGATGAATCTATGACATAAGTTGCTTTGACTTCTAAGGCTTGATCTAGATCCAAAACCATCCAATTGGTGGGATGAACAATAGCCGCATCCATTCGTAATTTCCCTTCAATACTTTTGTTCGAAGGATGTATTGCGAGATCTAAGTCATAAAAAAAAACATCATAAGCGGCTTGCTCTGGCATCAATGCTCCACCAGAATCATAGGGATCTTTTTGAGCCCAGGAGGTCGTCATGTTGAAAAGGAAAAGAAACAGTAGAATATTAAAACTGGATGGTCGCACCATAATTGTTTTTATTTTTTAAAAATAAAATAGCTCGATAATTCTATAAAGATTATAAAAAATTATCGAGCTATTATAGTATGGAAAGTCTTTTGAATAAAAAACTTAATAAAGAAACATAAAAAGTAAGTTATTTTAAAATTTCACCCATTTCTGTTTGCTTTTTCCAGAGGCAATTACTTTTTCAATAAATTGCATTCCGCGAATTCCGTCGGCCACGGTTGGAAAATCAGTATGTATGGCCTTAGGTTTTTTGCCCTTTAATTGGGCGCGAACGCAAAAAGCAAAATTGCGATAAATATTTGCGAAAGCTTCTAAATAACCTTCTGGATGTCCTGCAGGAATTCGAGTGTTTTCTTGGGCTTCAGGATAAAGATTCCCAACTCCTGTTCTCATGATTTCCATTGATTTTTCTAACCAACGAACAATCAAACTATTAGGTTCTTGTTGTGACCATTCGAGCCCCGCTTTGGTTCCGTAAATTCTGATCTTTAAATTGTTTTCTTCTCCAGCAGCAATTTGGGTAGCAAATAAAATTCCTTTAGCACCATTGTCAAATTGTAACAATACATTCCCATCGTCGTCGAGTTTACGGCCGGGGACAAAAATGTTGATATCTGCACAAAGTTTTTTGATTTGCAAACCTGTAATATATTCTGCTAGGTTTTCGGCATGGGTTCCAATATCACCCATAGCGCCTGCAATTCCAGATCTTTTGGGATCTGTTCGCCAAGCTGCTTGTTTTTGATTAGTCGCTTCGACTTTTGTGGTTAGCCAACCTTGCGGATATTCAACGACTACTTTTCGAACAGTTCCAATCTTCCCTTTTTTAACCATCATGCGAGCTTGCTTGACCATTGGATAGCCTGTGTAGTTGTGCGTCAGCGCAAATAACAATCCTGTTTTTTTGACCAATCGTTGTAAGGTTTTTGCTTCCTTCATATCAAAACACAAAGGTTTGTCACAAACAACGTGGAAGCCATTTTCTAAGGCCATTTTTGCTGGTCCAAAATGTTGGTGATTCGGTGTGACGATTGATACAAAATCCATCCGTTCGCCTAAAGGTAATTTTTTTTCTTCCTGAATCATTTCGGAATAAGTACCATAAACACGATTGGCTGGAAGATGTAAGTCAGCTCCAGATAATTTGGATTTTTTAGCATTACTGCTAAAAGCTCCACAGACTAATTCTATTTCTCCATCGAGGGCTGCGGCCATTCGGTGTACTGCGCCAATAAAGGCTCCTCGGCCACCGCCAACCATTCCCATTTTAATTTTTCTTGACATTGGTTACCCAAATTTATATAGTGAATGAATAATAGACTTTATTACGAATGGTTTTTTCAGAATATTATTCGTAATAAAGCCTAGTGTGTTTTAATTTATACGCGAACTTTTTCTAATTTTTTTCTCATCACAAAGAGAATCCCAAAGAGAATGATCAATGCGGCAGGAAGAAACATGATACTCCCTAAGGTAGATTGTCCTGCGATTAATTCTGCGGCTTCAGGAGTGAGGCCTGCGCCTAATGCATCTTCTTTGTTTTCGTCTAATAATCGACCGATAAAAGGTAATGACGTTCCGGTGATTAACATACCAAATCCACCGATGATGGACATGCCTAAGGCTCCTGTTTTTGAATTGTATTCACTAACAAATCCGATCATAGTTGGCCAAAAATACATCACTCCACAAGAAAATAAGATAGCTCCAACATAAACCATTGGACCTTGAGCATTGGCTAAGACAAACAGAGATAAAGTGGCAATGATTGCGGAGAAAAATAAAACGCCAATCGGATTGAACTTATGAATAATTGGACCTGCGAAAAAACGACCGACTGCCATCAAGCCAGTTACAATGGCTAAAATAATGAGTGGTGGTGCTCCTGCAGCGCCAAGTAAACGTTCAATAAATTGACCTGTACCCAACTCTGTTGTTGCGGTCAAACCCATGCATACTAACATGAAAAGAAACAAAGGGCTGAACATAGAAGAGATATTTTTTGAAATATCTGATTCGATATTTTCTGCTTTTGGAAATTTTTGTCCCAACAATAAAAAACCATAAATTAAAGTAGGCACGATCATCACTCCGATTTGAGATTGCCAAGTCATGTCCATACTGCCCATGGCTTGTCCGATTAGGGCACCGACTACGATTCCTCCAGGAAACCAAACATGAAATTTATTGAGCATAGTGGTTTTATCATCTGGGTACATATCAGCTACTAAAGGATTACAAGCGGCTTCTACTGCTCCATTTGCTAGACCAATAAAAAAGGTAGAAACCAAAAGAGGAACAAAGCTTGCGGAAAAAATAGTCATAAATAAACCGAGTAAATGACAAATAAATGCGATCCATAAAATTGGTTTAGGACCAATCTTGGGATAAATCAATCCACCAATAATCATGGAGACTGGAAACCCATAAAAAGCCATGGAGCTCATCCATCCTAATTCGGTATCATTGAAACCAAATTCTGTGTTTAATTCATTCATGATTCCTGCTCGGATTGCAAATGTCATTGCTGTAACGACTAGCGCCATACAACTTGCAAGAAATAAGCGATTCTTGTTAATTCCTTCCATTGGTAATAGTTTTGTTTGTTTTGGCGTATGCTTCTGAAGTGGTTGCAGAGGCATACGCTATTAATTAGGTTTAATGTTCGTTTTATATGGTTGACCTCCGAATAGCTATCGAGATATTTGGTCGGTACTCATTTGATCCAAGTGAATTTGTATGGATTATAATTCTCGAATTTTGATATTTCTAAACCAGACTTTATCGCCGTGATCTTGTAAAGAAATATGTCCTTTTTTCGCTTTTCCAAAATCAGGCATATCTTTAAATTTACTATTGGCAATCATCTTGGTCCATTGGTCTGTAAACATTTCAAAGCTAACGACTTTTTTGCCATTGAGCCAATGTTCTGTTTTTCCATTATTGATTCGAATGATGACTTGATTCCATTCTCCGGCAGATTTTACGGTTTCGTAATTACAAGCAATCATATCATATAAATCGCCAGCGCGATGTGTCTCGAATCGAGAATCAGGATGACAAGAATTATCCAGTACTTGCATTTCTGGTCCTGTTTGCCAAACATAATCATATTTATCGGATTCTACTACGTTGTACATGATGCCACTATTGCCACAATTAGAGATTTTCCATTCTAATTTAAATTCAAAATTCTCATATGCTCCGTCAGTGATGATGTCACCTCCATCAGCCGCTTGCCAATGTCCATCTTCTTTTTTAACAGAATTAAGATGAATCGCGCCATTATCGATAATCCAACTTTTACCAACCGTTTCCTTACGGAAATTTCGCCAGCCATTCATTGTTTTTCCATCAAATAATAATTTCCACCCTGCTGCTTTTTCAGCATCGGTTAAACTATTTAAAGCGGTGAGCTGACCGTTTGAAGAACGAACATTTCCAGGATCATTTTTAGGAATCGCATTCATGGTATACCATGCTTCGGTAGACCATAATTCGTGACTTAGTTCGCTCACAAAATATTTTCCTAGTTTGATGTGAAAAACATGATTTTCTTTTAAGCCATCCATTTCTAAAAAGACTTTTTTACGATCTTCAGAAACAGAAACGGATTTAAATTTCATTTTTTGTAAATCCAATTTTGGTCCACCATATTCTTTTGTTGGTTTGTACCAAAATCGCTCGACGTTATAGTCTGCAGGATTCCAACCATCACCTGGAGCTAATGGTTCTGTAAACTCAATTTCTAATCCGTTGGTTTTAGCTCGAACAGCCAACATTTCAAAAGTAGACTTTTCATTGTATTTCAATCTTTGCAAGCCATACCATAGTTTTCCATCTTGTCGCCAGTTGCCACTACTACCAATGCCACCGACATATAATGCACCATCTGGTCCCCAAACCATTCTGTTGACTCCTGCTTCAATTCCTTGAATAAAGCGGAACAAACAACCTTGATAAGCTCCATTTACTTTTTCAACAAAAACACGTTTGACACCTCCGTGAGTTATTTCACCATAAATCATTTGTCCTTTGTATGGGCCGTCATTAATTGCTTTTGGCGTTCCAGGGGAATTTCCAATTTCATCCTGTGGCATCCAGACGACTGGTTTGGTTTCTGTTAAGTTAGCCGTTCCTTCAAAATCGACAGATCGTGAACCGAACCAATCATCTTTTTGGACGTGTACTAATTTACAAGAAGGTAACCAATCACCTTGGTTGTCGGTAATGAAAAGTTCATTGTCAATACCTATTCCAACTCCATTGGGTGTGCGCAAACCATGTGCAATGAATTCTACACTTCCATCTTCTTTTGAAATTTTGGCGACCTTACCTCGATCTGGAATTTGTGGCTGTGTACTCGCACCACCAGGGTTGATTGCTGTTGCTAAAGCTGCATAAAAATATCCTTCTTTGTAAGCCAAACCGAAAGCAAATTCATGGAAGTTGGCTGAAGTGCGCCATGCATTACTAACCGTTTGATATTCATCTATGATTTCATCTCCATTGTTATCGACTAGTCGGGTTAATTCTTGTTTTTGTAAAACATAAATGACGTCGTCTACTACTTTTAATCCAAGTGGTTCTGCAAAACCAGAAGCGATTTTTTTGACTTTTATTTTTTCAGGATCACCTGTAGATACTCCATCTAAAATATACACAGGACCATCGCCATCCCAAGTGCTGATCACTAAACGACCATCTGAGAGAAAATCCATTCCACCAACTTTTGGCGTGAAAGTCATGGGACGAGCTTGGCTGATATCATAACTAGGATGTACTGATTTTAAAGCATAACCATCACCAGGAATTTTACTGGTGATGACTAGTGGTAATGTTTTTTTAGATGGAGTTGGTCTATCTTTTATTTTGTGATACAAGGCTAAGTTAGGAATTGGTGTAAAAGCATCTGCGCCTTCTGGTTTCCATTTTAGAATGATACTTTTTCCACCACCACCTTGAAAATAGTTTACTTTGATTTGATGAAATCCTTTGTCCAAAGCAATCCTTCCATCTTTGGTATCTCCGCCATGCAAACCATCATGATCAATTACTTTCGTGCCGTTGATGATGAGATCAGAACCATCGTCGCTTAATAATTGAAAGGTGTAAATACCTTTTTTTGTTATTTTTATAAAACCAGAAAAGATGATTGAAAAATTATTTTCTAAACCTTTCATATCTTCACCAGTGGCATTGATTAAGGGGACAACCCCATTTGATTCCATTCGTCCACCTTTATCTAAATCTGCAATTTTTTCGATGTTTCGACTATATTGATACTGTTTTGCAATCAATCCAGGATACATTTGATCTTCTTTGATATCTTTTACTCCATAAACATAATCCGCATCTTCAGGAACAACGGATGCTGTGGTGGCTGTTGGTTGATCGTCTTTGTCTAATCCAAGGATATATTCTATCATCAATCGGATATCAGCATCAGGTAAGTCAGGGTGTGCACTCATGACTTGTGACCCCCAAACACCGTAGCCTCCGTTTTTAACTTTATGACTGAGTAATTTGATATTGTCTTCTGTTGTTTGGTATTTTTTAGCAACATCCATGTACGCAGGACCGATTGTTTTTCGATAAGTATTGTGACAAGTTTTACAATCACTTCTACCAATAAGTCTTTCTCCATCTGGACGTTCTAATTCTTCTTCCTTTAATTTTGTAGGATTTTCAATCATCGGTTTTTTGACAAACTGAGTCGCGAAACGAGTAGTACCATTTGAATTCAATAATAATTTTCCATTGATATCAAGTCCTTTGATGTTTCCTTTTTCTCGTGGTTTTTCATCTGTTACTGAAAAATTTCCATCTGTTTGGATTTGACTTTTTAAAGCAATAGAACTTACATTGGTCATTAAACCTACTTGAACATTTTCAGGGACATCACTTGTCGTAAATATTCTTTCTAAACCAGTTAATCCGCTTTCATCATTGACGTATTCTGGTTTTTCGATCACCCGGATATTTTCGTTGTTCCACAATAAATCATACATTAATTCGCCTTGACCATTTTCGTAGCGATGTCCTCTGTATTTTACTTCTGGTTTGATTTCTTTTCCATTGACTACCATGAACCAAGGATTGGAATGTTCGTTGACAAAATAGGCATCGCCAATAGACAAAGGTTGAGGTCCATGAGCGGTGGTATATACTGCTCCGTCGAAGTTGACGAAACCTTTCCAAGCTTTGTAAATAGCGCTCGTTTGTGTATTGTACGCAACCCAAAGGTTGTCGTGTAAAGCCAAGGTGATCATTCGTGGCGTTTCATCCAAAACAGAACGAAAGATCCAAGGACTATAAGGACGATTGTAATCTGTTGTGCTGCTTGATTGATCAGACTGACAAGTCATTAAGCATAAAATAGGAATTAGAAAAAGGAGCTTTAGGAGATTTCTCATGATGATGGTTCTAAAATGATTAAAATGTAAGTTTTTCAAA
Organism: uncultured Saprospiraceae bacterium; assembly: GCA_964441245.1. Classification (GTDB taxonomy): domain Bacteria; phylum Bacteroidota; class Bacteroidia; order Chitinophagales; family Saprospiraceae; genus JALZUU01. The sequence continues at coordinate 29,928 of CAYTVR010000035.1, forward strand.
ACTATTGGCTCACCAAATTTATTTCGTGAAGGGATGTTTTCTATGAAGTAAGACAACCAACGTTGTTGTTTAAAACATCACAGTTCACAGAAATTTTGATCTGCTTTATAGTGTATCTTCATTTTGAAAATAAATCCAATCGACCTCTAAAATGGTAGCGTTTGGATTGTTTTTGTTTTTACAAATAAAATATAAATTCTTTTTCCCTTTTGATTCTTGAATAGGGATTTGTATTTCTTGAAAATCTTTGTTGCCATTCATGGGAAAAGGCATTTGACCAATTATAGGACCATCAATAGCTCCTTGACGAACCTCTAAACTACCTTCATCTTTATAGTAATCAGGTAAGCGAATAGAGCAATTGATATGGGCAACGCCTAAAAGATCAATGTTTTCATACCCAAAATACGAATCATTCTTTATCCCTGAAATATATTTGTCATTTTCTACTTGAGTCTTGCTCAAATCGGAACTCCCTAAGTGATATTTTTCTGCTTGTAATTTAGGAGCTTGTAAGATAATTTTTTCCTGTGTTAAAATGGATTGAATCCCTCGATTTCCTTGATCCTTATAAGAGGCCAGTAAAACATAACTCCCTTCATCTTCGTCTTTACTGTCTATGATATAAATGCCTTTGTGAGGAAAAGCAGATTCTTGTTGTTGCTCCACTCCTAGGGATAAAATATATAAAGTCATTTCCATCGCTTCGTCATTGGTCAGCTGAGGATGTGCGGACATGTTCGTTTGTCCCCATACTCCGGATCCTCCAGAAATTATTTTTCTACTTAAATTTCTTGCTGCAAAATCATCCCCAACATATCGTCTTGAAATATCTAAATAACTTGGGCCATTTATTTTTTTATCAATGGCATGGCAAGCTTTACAATCTGAACCTTCAATTAATTTTGCACCTGCTTGTAATGGAGAAGAACTAGCTTGAGCTTGATGTCCTTGTGCTATTTGAGTAATGTCATGTCCTTGTGGCAAATAATCAAAAGAGACCATTACTTTCTTAGTATCTATTTGACCTTCTCGAGTTGAACCATCTTCCTTGTCGCTTACTTGTACCTCGTAATTTATTTTTTGATTTTTCCAGAAAAAACTTTCATTGCTATCGAGGTTCCAAGCTACTTTGGGAGGCTCGTTGCCAACTTGAATGATCTGGGAGGCAACCGAACTATTTCCGAGAGGGTCGGTTACTTTTAGTTGTACTTTATATACCCCAGGATCAGTAAAAGTAAAGGTAGGAAACATAGAACGATTCTTAGGACTCGTATTGGTGAAAGTCCATTCATATTCCAAATCATCTTGATCAAAATCTTCGGATTCATCTGCGGAAAAAACTACTGTCAAAGGAACACTACCAATTGTTTTGTCTGCTACAATTCTAGCGATAGGTGATCGATTACCTTTGATGTATTCGATTTTTGATAAACGAGCATCCATATTTCTGGCAAACCATTGTGCTCCATATTCTAATAAATAAAGTGATCCATCTTTTCCGAAAAACATATCCATTGGTCTAGATAGTGAAGTGTTTGGAATAAAAGGATCAGCTTTTACAAATTCGCCTTGTTCATTTATTTTTACGATGTAAATCCAATTGCGCATCCATTCATAAATAAAAAGTTTTCCATCAAAGTAATCTGGGAATTTATTTTCTATCCCGTCAAAGTTGTCGCTATAAAAGACGGGACCGGCCATAGGGTTTTTACCACCCGTTCCCATCCATGGAAACTCTTTCGATTCATCGTAGGAATACCAAATTAAAGACTTTTGAAATGGAGGTAATTCTTTTAAACCTGTATTGTTAGGAGAATCGTTGATGGGATTTTTAAGGTCAAATAATGCCTTCGATTTTTTTGACGAAAAGTCAAAGTCAAAGTATGTTTGACCATTGCCACGAAAGTAAGGCCAACCATAAAAACCAGGACCTTTCGCTAAGTTGATTTCGTCCAAACCTTTTGGTCCGCGCTCTTCTCCATCTTCTCCAGAGTCTGGTCCAACATCTCCCCAAAAGAGATTTTTATTTTTAGAATCGATAGAAAAACGAAATGGATTTCGACAACCCATAACATAAATTTCTGGTCGAGTATTGGGTGTTCCTTCCGGAAATAAATTGCCTTTAGGGATGGAATAGGTACCATCGTTCTCTGGTTTGATTCGAAGTATTTTTCCTCTTAGGTCATTGGTGTTGGCCGCAGATCCCTGCGCATCAAAAGGACTTCTACCTTTCCGTTCATCGATAGGAGAAAAGCCATTAGATTCAAATGGATTGGTATTATCTCCGACAGAAATAAACAAATTTCCGTCAGGTCCAAACTCTAAGCAACCAGCAGAATGGCAGCATTCTTCTCGTTGTAGATCAATTTCTAAAACTACTTTTTCAGTTTGATAATGTAAGCTATCATCAGCAAAAACAAAACGAGAAACATGTTGGACGGATTTATTTCCTTTCGGAGAATAAAACAAATAGATCCATTGATTTTGAAGGTGATTTGGATCAATAGCCACTCCTAGCAAACCATCTTCTTCTCCAGTATGAACAGGCATTTTGGTGACCTCTTTGATCATATCTGTTGTTGGATTGTATAGTTTGATCGCTCCTTTTCGTTCTACTAAAATTATTTTCCCATCATCAAATTGGTCTGCTTCCATTGGTTCATCTAGATTGTGAATCAAGTCAACTTTACGGAAGCGATTTTCTGGAGGAATTACTTTTGTTTTAGCGAGTGTGTAGTTTAAGTTTTTTTTTTCACCGATTGCATATTGAATGCCACCGAGAATATGCTCAAGGAAAAGAGGTTCTTTAAATGATTCGGAAGTATGTCCTAATCCAGTATAAAAAGCGCGGCCTCCATCATAATCATGATACCATGCAATGGGATGTGGATCTCCATTTTCACCACCTTGATAAGTCGATTCATCTAAGGTCATCAATACATTCACTTCAGGGTTGAGCGATTTGTAATTGTACCATTCATCGAATCGTTTCCAAACGCCTGGAAGCATTGAAGTGGAAGGATGATTTGCATCAGTAATGTTAATTTCTGCCTCTTGTTGTTTTGGATGATTTTTGAAATACCCTCCAACCATTTTTCCATACCAAGGCCAGGTATATTCAGTATCTGATGCGGAATGGATGCCAACATATCCTCCACCAGCTTGAATGTATCGCTCAAAGGCTGCCTCTTGGTGAAAGTCCAATACATCGCCGGTGGTAGAAAGAAAAATGACGGCATCGAATCTTTTCAAATTTTTCTCATTAAAAACAGATGCATCTTCTGTTGCTTCAAGTGCTATTTTATTTTCTTTTGCTAGTTTTTTAAGTGCAGCAACACCATCTTCTATGGATGCATGACGGAAGCCTGCTGTTTTAGAAAAAACCAATAAATTGACATTTCGATCTTTGCAACTACTGATGAGTAGCATTCCAGAGATTAAGAAAAGAAGTAGAAACAAATTCCATCGTCGCATTTTAACTTGAGGTCTAGCTGAAGTTTTTCGAGATGAGAATAATTAGTCCTAATTAGGTTGGTTTGCTAATTTTAACATTCAAAAAAACTACGGGGTATTATTAAATGATATTTCAATACTTATTGATAAATATACACTAAGGTACTAAATCTGTCATTTTATTTCATATTTTTATGCTTTAACCAACTAATATTTGACCTTTTGATCTGGATTGTCTTAATTATTAGGTAGTCCGGATTTAAAAAATTAATAAATCACCACATCATCTAAAAAAAGATCCATGAAAAAAACACGAAGAACCTTTATTAAAAACTCAAGTCAAGTAGCTTTAGGTATTGGATTACTTGGATTGGGTGCATGCAACAGCAATGAGGCTGCTGGAAACGCCAAAAAATCAATGGAAGACAAAGTAAAAGAAACAGTAAAAGAAGTATTATTTGAAATCTCTTTAGCGCAATGGTCCCTGCATCGTATGCTTAAAGGAGGAAAACTAGATAATCTTGATTTTGCAGCATTTACGAAAAAAGAATTTGGTATTACTGGAGTGGAGTATGTTAATCAATTTTTCAAAGATAAAGCAAAAGACATGACTTATCTCGGCGAAATGAAAAAACGTGCTTCTGATAATGGAGTCAAAAGTCTATTGATTATGGTTGATGGAGAAGGAGGATTGGGAGATCCAGATGATAAAGCTCGTAAAACGGCAGTTGAAAATCATTATAAGTGGGTGGATGCGGCCAAATTTTTAGGCTGTCACTCTATCCGAGTCAATGCATTTGGTGAAGGGAGTGCTGAGGAGGTTCAAAAAGCTGCGATTAATGGATTAGGAAGTTTGGCGGAATATGGGAAACAAGCTGGACTAAATGTCATTGTCGAAAATCATGGTAGCTATTCCTCTAACGGAAAATGGTTGTCTAAAGTAATGAGCGAAATCAATATGCCTAATTGTGGAACACTTCCAGACTTTGGAAATTTTTGTACTAAAAAAAGTGGTCCTGGTTTTTGGGATGGTGATTGCTTGGAGGAATATGATCGGTATCAAGGCGTCGAAGAATTAATGCCTTTTGCAAAAGCAGTGAGTGCCAAATCACATGACTTTAATGAGAGTGGTGAAGAGACAAATACAGACTTTACGAAAATGATGAAAATTGTAAAAGATGCTGGATACAAAGGTTTTGTGGGAGTGGAATATGAAGGAAATACATTAGGAGAGATGGAAGGTATCAAAGCAACGAAAGCCTTATTGGATAAAGTTATTGCTGCACTATAAAGATTCTCTATGAAAACTAAAATCATTCTAAGTTGTTTTTGCTGTTTTTTTGTTTTTGCATTAAAATCGCAATCTTCCTACATACACCCAATGAATTATGATAAAGATGGACTCAGCAATGAGTACGTAATTTTGGGTGATACATCACAAGTGCGACCCTTAATTGTCTATTGTATGGGGTCATTACCTATTCCTTTATTTCGAAAAGAGGGAGACAATGAGGTATCGTTTATTCCTTTTTATTATCCAGCTTTTAAAGAGAAATACCACATCGCTATTGTTTCAAAAAAAGGTATCCCGATTGTCGCAAAGAGGGAAGAACTTAACGAAAAAGAGTGGTTTGTTGACCCTCAAACAAAACAGCTTTCAACTGATTTTACTCAGAATAATAATCTTACTTACTATACTGATTTACACAATCGTATTATCAATGAGTTATCTCAAAAATCCTTTGTTGACACCGCAGGTGTACTCATTGTTGGACATTCTGCTGGTGCACGGGTAGCTGCACGAGTGGCATCCACCAATGCCCATGTTTCACATTTAGCTTATTTGAGCTGTGAACCCCAAGGTCGATTTTATCAGATATTGCGGGAAAAGTCTCTGCAATCTGAGAATCGATCTGAAGCGATTTTATCTTTACTGGATTATTGGAAATCCATTAATGCAAATTACCTTGACAAAGACATGGGAGAAGGAGATTCTCCGATGACCTGGCACAGCAATTCCATCAATGTTGTGCCTGATTTGTTAGTACTAGACATGCCTGTTTTAGCCGCACATGGAACACATGACTCTGCCAGCGAAGGTATGATTGTCATTCCTTACGAGTTTGCACGCTACCACAAGAATAATTTGACTTATTTACCTTACGAAAACTTAGACCATAGTTATTATTTTGTTGACAAAAATGGAAAGGTCGATTATGATCGATATTATTTTCATAAGATTATTGAAAACGTCATTGATTGGTGGCAAAAAGGTATCTCTACTTTTGATTTACAATTTGCAAAAGAGTGATGTAAACTCTGATTATCGGACAACTAAATTCCTTACATTTCTAAATCCTAAATATTAGATGAGTCAGAACGAAAAAAATATTATCAGATTGTGTTTAGGGCTAATGGGATGTTTAATGCTATTAAAAACGAATGGGCAAAATATGAAAAAACATAGGTGGAAAAATAGAATATTAATAGTTAAAACTTGGAGTGAACAAGATTCAAGATATCAAGAACAATTAAAAGAATATAGTGATTCGAATAGCGATTTTAAAAACAGGAAATTAGTATTGTATGAGGTGATCGGAAATAAATACAAAATGACTGACTACCAAAAACTAAAAGCTAATATTCACTGGCAAAATTTACCAAAAATAAACGAGGATATATTTGATCCTTTAAATAAGTATGAAGTTATATTGATTGGCTTAGATGGAGGTGTTAAACTAAAAAAGACGGATATATTGAGAAAAGAAGAACTCTACAGCATAATTGATAGGATGCCAATGAGATTAGAAGAGATACGAAACGAAGAAAGAGATAAACATAGTGAAGGCAATTAGTGTTAAGATATAATCACCGCATGCAACAAAACATATAGATTCGTTATCTCTAAACGGCTCTTAATTATTGGAAAACTAAGTTCCGTACATTTCTAAATTCTAAGTATTAGGTGGTCTGTTTCTTCCCAAAATAATACATGATCAAACCCCCTGAAACCAACATGATTAAACCATAAATACCAGCAGGAATCGAAAGAGAAAAATTGGATAGGACGGTTGAAGCGATGACCATAGCTAGAGTACTATTTTGAATGCCCGATTCAATGGCTATTGTAATAGATTGCTTTTTGTTCAAGTTTAAAAACTTTGCAGTAGCATAACCAATTAATAAAGTCAATAAATTTAAAGCAATGGTAGCTCCTCCGATTTGAGGGAAGTACTTTATAATCGAATCCTGCTCTTTAATGATAATGGAAATTAATATCAGAAAAAATAATACAATTGAAAAAATCCGTACAGGTTTATCCATTCGCAACGCAAAATTTTCGTTACGAGATCGGATAAACATTCCAAGGGAAATAGGAATAATTACAATCACCAATATTTGAACTAACATCCCCAATTCATCTATGTCCACGCTTTGTCCGGTATTGTTAAAATAAGTAAACGCAAAGCCTACGTACAATGGAATAGTTATTAAGGTGATGAAACTACTTATCGCGGTAAGCGATATAGAAAGGGCTGTGTCACCTCTAGAAACATGGCTTATTAAATTAGAAGTTACTCCCCCAGGACAAGCAGATAAAAGCATCATCCCTATGGCCAACTCATCCGGAAGTCGAAATAGATGACAAACACCAAAAGCAATCAAGGGCACAAAAATTAATTGATTGACTAAACCAATTAAAGTAGCTTTCGGAAACTTAAGCATTCGTCGAAAATCATCTAGAACAAGAGATAATCCCATCCCGAGCATAATGATGAATAGTGAGGTCGGCAAAAAAATGTCTATAAGAATTGATGATTCCATTGCTTGTCATATTGGTGTTACAAAACTCCTCATTTTTTCTTATTCAAAATGGTGTCTAGCGTTTTAGGATGAATCTATTGATGATGATTGATTTATAGAAAGTCGAATAATTATTTCAATTTATCTTCAATATAAGTCAATACTTTATTCATCAGATGCACTCTATCTTTTCCTCGAACGTTATGTGGATGCATAGGATAAGGAAAAAAGTCCATCAAAATTCCTTCCTTGACAAATGCTTGAACCAATGCATAATTGTGTTGGATCACTACCACATCATCTACTGTTCCATGAATCAATAATAAATCACCTTTTAAGTTTTTAACATGATTCATTAAACGGTTATTTTTATAACCTTCAGGATTTTCTTCTGGACGGTCCATATAGCGTTCGCCATACATCGCTTCATAATATTTCCAATCGGTTACGGGCCCACCTGCAACACCAACTTTAAACACTTCCGGCATTCGAAGCATCAAAGAAGTCGTCATAAAACCGCCATAACTCCAACCATGAACCGCCATTCGATCTTGATCCACAAAAGGTAAAGATTTGAGGTAACTCACGCCCGCCATTTGGTCACGCATTTCTACCTCTCCTAATTGTCGATGAATGATGTTTTCAAAATCTAAACCACGATTAGCAGAACCACGATTATCGAGTGTAAAAATAATATAGCCTTTCTCCGCCATGTAATGCATCCACATCGGTGCACCTGCTAACCAACGATTGGATACCATTTGTGCGTGCGGACCTCCATAGACATAAACCAACACAGGATAACTTTGAGTAGAATCAAAATTACTTGGCTTAATCATTCGAGCATTTAAGATCAAACCATTGTCTGCTTTCACTTCGATTAATTCTGTTGTTGGAAATTTATAATTTTTTAAAGGATTCGAAGCTGTCAAAATATTTTTCGTAATCGCTCCATTCCCGTCAAGGAGATTGATGACACTCGGCTCTTTTAAACTAGAATATTGATCAATCAATTTACCATTGTAACTCAGTTGGAAACGATGCATGCCCATTGCACCAGGTAATTGATCGATGCTGCTTCCATCCAAACTAGCTTTATATGCAAAGCGATTCAATCCATTTTGATCTGTTCCATGAACGACAATTTTTTTACCACTCTCATCTAAACCTAAAATACTTAAAACGACCCAGTTTCCTTTAGTGACTTGTCCTAGTAATGTTCCATTCGTGTCATAACGATACACATGCATAAAACCATCTCGCTCGCTCATCCAAAGGAATTCTTTTGGGTTGTTGGGAAGGAACCAAGCTGCATTTTCAGGTTCTACGTATTTATCATGTTTTTCTTCGAATAGTGTTTTTACAAAACTTCCATCTTCCGCTTTGTATTTGTTTAACCATACATGGTTTTGATCTCGATTGACAACGGCTACATAAACAAATTCTTCAGAAGGATCCCAAGCGAGATTAGTAACATATTGATCTTTAGGTCCATCTACTTTCAGGTAAACAAGTTTGTTCGTTTTTCTGTTGAAAACACCAACACTACCATGCTCACTTGCCTGTCCGGTCATTGGATATTTTGTTGTTCGAAGTGTTCCAGGAGTGGTAGTGATATCAAGTAGCGGATAATCTGCTACGTTAGTTTCATCTTTTTGATAAAAAGCTAAATAGGTGCTTTTGGGTGACCAAAAAGTTCCTTTAGAAATGCCAAATTCATGTCGAGCAATGGCTTGTCCACTAACAATATTTCGATCTTCATTTTCTACTACTTTGATTTTGGGAACATTTGCTTTAGCGATATATAAATCATTATCAATCGTATAAGCTAATCGATTATAGGTAACGACAAAGTCCAAATTTTCTGCTTCAGCAGGATGTTCTAAAAGTAGATATCCTTTTTTGCTATCGGTCTCAAAAGCATAATAGGCATTGTTGGAGTGAAAATAAAAACGATTAGATTCCATCCAATTAATACTAGGAATGTGCTTCATAGATAATTGACAAGCATTATTGATTTCATCCAGTGTAGCAGCGACGGATGCTTTATCTCCAGTATTGGTTTGCCGCATGATTTGACTATGATCTGTTGATAAAAAAGAGATATCATTAGATGCTGCTATCCATTGTAAATTAGCTATTCGTTCTGGACCTAGGGAGGATCGACTTTTTAAAATCGCATCGCTTAAGGTCAATTCGGATAATTGTGGTTGTGCCCAAAGGCTTGTTACCAATAGTAGAAAGAATAAAGGTAAGGTGTGGTTTCTCATTTGTTCTTGTAAGTTGAGGCCGGTTAATTAATACGTTAAAAGAAGCTCAATTTAACAAGAAAAGTAGAAAAGAAAAAAAATAGGAGAATTGGGGATAGATTATGAATTGGGGCTGGTTGGAATAGAGGGATCTAGAATATCAAAGCAATAAAATTTTAAAAATATGTTAAAAAAACGAATGAATCGTCACTTGGCATGCTTCTTGCGTTTTTTATAAATGTAAGTTTTGGTTAAAAAATTGTAAGATTCGTTTCCTAAGTCCGACGCCTAATCGGACTTTTTTTTATGCCCATAACTAAGCTAATACAAACATCATAATATTTAAGGAAGGTATTTTTTGGCAAACATGCCATTTAAAAGTATGTGTTAAAAAATACGATCCAATGCTCACTTGGCATACTTCTTGCATTTTTTATAAATGTAAGTTTTGGTTAAAAAATTGTAAGATTCGTTTCCTAAGCCCGACGCCTAATCGGGCTTTTTTT
>CAYTVR010000036.1:0-39714 GCA_964441245.1 uncultured Saprospiraceae bacterium
AAGCTAGAAGATTTATTGTTTGACTGGAAGGAGTTTAAATATTCTAGGGTTTTGGTTACTTTTTGCCAATGAAAAAGTAACATAATAGATAATACAATTTTAAAAAGATTCTTATTGCAATATTGATTAAGTAAAAATTACATTAAAGTGCGACCTCTTTGAGGTCGATCTAATTTCACAATATTTTCTTTAGTATACTTAGACCGCTCTACGGTCATGAAGAATTTTAAAACACGGATTCTGGTTTAACCCTAATCACGTTGTATTCTAAAAAATTAGTAAAAGCATTATAAAAAAAATAAAATGGCACAAGACGATCAGTTTAAAAAAGTAGTGGCCCACAGTAAGGAGTATGGTTTTATTTTTCAATCTAGTGAAATATACGATGGATTGAGTGCAGCCTATGATTATGGTCCTTATGGAGTTGAACTAAAAAATAACATCAAAGAATATTGGTGGAAATCAATGGTATACAATAATGAGAATATTGTTGGCCTTGATGCATCGATTTTTATGCATCCTAAGACTTGGAAAGCCTCTGGTCACGTAGATGCTTTTAATGATCCCTTGATTGATAATAAGGATTCTAAAAAAAGATACCGAGCAGATCAACTCATCGAAGGATATGCAGAAAAAATTGAAGCAAAAATCAAGAAGGATGTTGTAAAAGCGAAGAAACGATTTGGAGATGATTTTGATGAAGATCAATTCCGGACTACGAATGGCCGAATTATAGATCGTCAAAAGAAAATTGACCATGCCATCAATACCATGAATGAGTATCTGAAGGATGAGAATATGGAAGGTTTGAAAACCTTGATTGAAGAGCTGGAGATTGCTTGTCCTGAAAGTGGTTCACGTAATTGGACTGATGTCCGTCAATTTAATTTGATGTTTTCTACGCAGTTAGGAAATGTAGCAGGAGAGGAAGGTAAATTGTATTTACGTCCAGAAACAGCTCAAGGTATTTTTGTCAACTTTCTAAATGTTCAAAAATCATCTCGTCAAAAACCACCCTTTGGTATTGCGCAGATTGGTAAAGCTTTTAGAAACGAAATCGTAGCTCGACAATTCATCTTCCGGATGCGGGAGTTTGAACAAATGGAAATGCAATTCTTTGTTCGTCCCGGTACGCAAAAAGAATGGTTTGCTACATGGAAGGAAAAGAGAATGGCTTGGCATCGAGCGATTGGTACACCTGAAGAAAAATTGAGATGGCATGACCATGATAATTTAGCGCATTATGCAGATGCAGCAGTGGATATTGAATTTGAATTTCCTTTTGGTTTTAGAGAATTAGAAGGGATTCATTCTCGAACTGATTTTGATTTGTCTGCACATCAAGAACTTTCTGGTAAAAAATTACAATATTTCGATCCAGAATTGAATGAGAGTTATGTCCCTTACGTTGTAGAAACGTCAATTGGTTGTGATCGAATGTTTTTAGCTGTACTGAGTCAAGCATTGCAAGAAGAAGAAGTTCCAGATGCAGAGGGTAAAGCATCGACTCGGATAGTCATGAAATTGCATCCAGTATTGGCGCCAGTTAAATGTGCAGTTTTACCATTGGTGAAAAATAAAGAGGCATTGACCAATAAAGCTAGAGAGGTTTTTAACCGAATCAAATTCTCTTTCAATTGTCAATATGATGAAAAAGATGCGATTGGTCGTCGATATCGTCGACAAGATGCGATTGGTACACCTTTCTGTATCACGATTGATTTTGATACGTTAGAAGATGACACGGTTACGATTAGAGATCGAGATACTTTAAAACAAGAGCGTATTCACATCGATGAAATCGAGAAAATCGTCAACGAGAAAATTGATATCCGTACTTTATTTGCTTAATGGCACTCCAAATTTATTTGAAGTAATCGAGTATCAAGAGCGTAGAGTTAAAGTATTTACCAAATTTATTTGGTGAGCCGAAAATAAAAAAAGGATCGTTCTAATTTAGAACGATCCTTTTTTATAACTATCGAATAAAGTAAGCTTACTTCGCCATCTCAATTTTATTCACTAATAAAGCTGCTTTCATTAAGAAGTCATCTTTATTTTGTTTGAATTCTTGGTGAATCATCAACAAGCGAGCAGCATCAAAAGCAGCAGACTTAGGTATAATCTGTCGAGCAGCAATTGGATGCAATCGATATTGAAGATTATTCGATCGGAGATAAGAACTATCGCCACCGAAGTTGATTACCTTCGATAGTTTATTGAGAGAGAACAAATATTTGGTCTCTTCTGTAATTTCTTTTTGTACATCATAAATACGTTGGCGATAGAAGTTAACGCCTCCTTTTTCGCAAAGGAAAATGTCCCGACGACCATCAAAAGTGATAATCGTGTCAACACCATATTTTCGAAGGTTCTTCATGAAAAAACCAGATACGTGCCGTTTTGTTGGACGTAATTTAAAGAAAGCTTGATCCAAATCTCTTTCATCTAATCGAAATTCTTCATCATAAGGCTTTCTTCTACCCGTTCTCATGTTGATGACTTCTCGTAATTTACCGGTAGTGTTTCCGAGTTCGTTTACTTTGGAAGAAACGTGGATGATATCTACATCTGCGTTATTTTGAAAGCTTTCAAGGAAGATTTTATTAGAATCTAGTTCAAAGACCAATAAAGCAATTTCAGCAATAGCGTAGTAATTGGGATACCCTCCGTAAATATTTCCGTACTTAAGTTCTAAGAATGCAATGTTCCTGTTCACGGTTTTCAATTAGTAGGTGAAAGAAAAAGAATGTAAAGATATAAAAATACAAAGATTAACAAAAAATTTAATGTTTTTTCAGCTATAAGCCAAATTAATAGGATAAAACCTTTGATGCAAGTTTTAAGCGCTATTAAATTTTATTATTTATTGCAATAATGTGTACCTCTTTCGGTACAAAAATAAAGATTAAACGAATAAAAACTGACCACTATCGTAAATCTTTTCATCATCTGCAAAAATTTCTCCACCATTCATCATATTTGCGATCATATCCCAGTGGATAGGTGATTGGTTTTTTCCGCCTGCTTGTAAATAGGATTGTCCAATAGCCATGTGGACCGTTCCGCCTATTTTTTCATCAAACAAGATGTTTTTTGTAAAACGATTGATATTGTAATTTGTTCCAATGGCTGCTTCTCCAAATCTTCGAGCTCCATCCATTTTAAAAATTTGATCCAAAAAGGCTTGTCCTCGTGCCGCTTCCCATTTTTCTACAAATCCATCTTTTACCCAAAGGGTCACATCTTCGACCTCATGTCCCATATATACCGCTGGAAATGAAAAATTGATGACGCCATTCACAGAATTTTCCACTGGAGAGGTATAAACTTCGCCGGAAGGCATGTTCGTTTGTCCATCAGAATTGATCCAAGTCCGTCCTTTAGTAGAAAAGGAAATATCAATGCCTTCTCCTTTATACCGTACTTTTTCTCGCGAATTGAGTACATCGACTATTTGTTGTTGAAATTGTCGAACATCTAACCAGCTTTGAACGGGATCAGGTTGTGTCAAATTGCAAGCACCAAAAACAAATGCTTCATATTCTTCCAAGGACATTCCTGCATTTTGAGCAGCGGCTAGAGTAGGGTATTGACAAAGATTTCTCTTTAATTCTCGAGTCGCTGTTCTTTTAAAATAGGTTTTGGAAATGTCAGCATTGGCATTTTTATGGATTTTTACTTTTGCAGGATCTACATTTTTATCTTCCAGTAGATTGAAGGGAGCACGAATATAAAGATAGGCGTTGAATTCTTCCATGGCCTTTTTATAAAAAGGAGAAACATAGTTGAGTTGATCTCCTTCAGCTTCCGCTAGAAAAATCCGACCTTGCTCTCTAAAAGCTAAATTAACTTCTACTAATCCACCTGCTCTAATGGCCGCCCGATAAACTTCTCTGACCAAAGGTTCGGCAAGGGTAGTACTTTTGATATATAATTGATCTCCTGGTTGAATTTCTAGGCAGTAATTGACCAGTAAGTTGGCATATTTTTCTAAAATGGGATTCATGTATTTTGGCTTGTATTTCGTTTCTGTTATTTTATTGTTAGGTCTACGTTTGTTATAAAAGTGGATTCATTATTTTATATAAATTTAGCTACGTAAGATTATTCGTTCTGTTCCAAATGTAAGAGCGTTTTTAGAAATTGATTTTCAATCCACCCACATCTAGGTTTTATTTTATAGTAGCAAGCACAAACAAGGCACTAAAACGTTTTACCATCTTTTGGCTTGATAAGGATATCGAATTTCATATAATTTTCGGATTCGGTCAGTTAATTCTTGTCGTAATTCTGGAATGTTTTCTTTGGACAAGGCTGAGATGAAAATATTATCATGTTCAAATTGATTTTTTAATCTACTTTTAAGATCGGCTTCAATTTCTAGTCGAGTCGCTTCATCTAGATAATCATCAAAATAACGTTCTCGATAAAGATCTATTTTGTTAAAGACATAAAGAACTGGTTTATCTTCGACGCCTAAATCTTTCAAAGTCATGTTCACGGTCCGAATATGATCCTCATATTGAGGGTGAGCGATATCGACCACATGTAAAATCAAATCACTTTCTTTGGATTCATCCAAAGTTGATTTAAAACTTTCGACCAAGTGTGTTGGTAACTTTCGGATAAAACCTACGGTGTCTGATAATAGAAAAGGCATTCGTTCAAAGACCACTTTTCGAACAGTCGTGTCCAAAGTAGCAAATAGTTTATCTTCTGCAAAAACTTCCGATTTACTCATCAAGTTCATCAAGGTAGATTTTCCTGCATTCGTATAACCAACTAAGGCAACACGAATCATCTGGCCTCTATTTTTGCGTTGAGTACTATTTTGAAGATCTATTTTTTCTAATTTCTTTTTGAGCAAAGAAATTTTATCTCGAACAATACGTCTATCCGTTTCAATTTCTTTCTCACCTGGCCCACGCATACCGATACCTCCTCGTTGTCTTTCCAAGTGTGTCCAAAGTCCTCGAAGTCGAGGAAGCATGTATTGCATTTGAGCCAATTCAACCTGTGTTTTGGCTTGAGCTGTTTGAGCGCGATTTGCAAAAATGTCAAGGATCAAACTACTGCGATCTACAATTTTGACTTTAAGTTCTTCTTCGATAATGTTGACTTGTTTGCCAGAAAGGTCATCATCAAAAATAACTAAAGTAATGTCTTTGTTGGCTTCGATATAGTCTCGGACTTCTTGTAGTTTTCCAGAACCAATGAATGTTCTTCGATCAGGGTTTTTCATTTTTTGTTTAAACCGTTTGACCGTTTTGGCTCCAGCCGTCAGTGCAAGAAATTCTAACTCATCTAGATATTCATCAACCATAGTTTCGGTTTGATCTTGTTGAATCAGACCAACGAGTATGGTTTTTTCTATCTTTTTCTTGAGTCCTTTTTTGACATCATCTCCGATGTTGAAATTATTTTCCATATAAAATATTCTGCTACTAAAATAATCTTGACAATTGTATAAAAATCGACAAGAAAATGAAGTGTACTGAATCTACAATGTTTTAGGCACATTGAACGGATTTCAGTTACTTTTAAATTTATTTTCTATTGACCCATCGTATGGGGTTCATTCTTTTTTTGTCTTTCCAGACTTCAAAGTGTACTTCTGATTTTTGCGTTTTAGGATGAACACTTGCCCGGCCCAACATTTGTTTGGTCGCCACTATCTCCCCTTTCTGAACCTGAACATTATCCAAGTTAGAATAAACAGTATAGTAATCGCCATGCTTCAAAATCAACATATTATTATAACCTGGAATAAATTGTACACCGACTACTTCGCCTTTAAAAACAGCTCTTACCTTGGCTTTTCGATCCGTCAATATATCAATACCATTATTGGTTATTTCTATTTTTTTCAAAGTAGGATGTGGCTGTTTGCCAAAATGTTTGGTAACGATTCCGTTTTGAACGGGCCAAGGAAGCCTTCCTTTATTACTTGAAAAAATGCTAGATAAATTGCTTTCGATTTTTCGAGGAGCGACTACCGGAGCTTTAGGACTAGGGATGCTTTTTCGACTAGTATTTGTGATTTTATCAGGTTTAGTTCGTGGCCTTGTATTCGCATCTGCTAAAGCCTGCTTGCTTCTTTCTCGTTTTCTATTGGCGGCAATTTGTTTTCTAATGACTCCTTCGATAGCGGTATTTAGTTTTTCATGATTGGCTTGTTGTTGGACCAATTCTTTACGAAGTCGCGATTCATCTTTTTGTAAAGAGTACAACAGTTTATTTTTGTCTTCTAGTTCCTCTTCGATTAAATTTTGTTGAACTAAAGTTGCTTCAAGCAATGTTTCTTTTTCTAATTTACTTTCCTCAATTTTGATTAATTTTTCATCGAGTGTTTTTTGCGTAGAGTGAATAAGGTTGGCCGTTCTTTTTCTATTTCTATCATATTGTTTTAAATATTGCCAACGTCGAAATGCTTGATTAATAGAACCTGCTGAAAAAATGAACAACAAATTATTATGGTTTAATTTTTGACGATAAGCGTTGCGAGCCATTTGGCCATATTCCTTTTCTAAGTTTGAAATATCTTGTTGTAAAGCATCAATTACGTTGGTGGTTCGATCAATATTACTAATGGTATAATCAATTTCTTTTTGAAGAGTGAGAATGAGTTCTTCTCTTTTTTTGATTTGATTTTGTAAGGTTAGAAAACGATCTAAAGTAGCCACTCGATTTTTGGTTGTCTTTTTAAGAAGACTGGTTGTCATTCTAATTTCCTTTAGTAATCTTTTTCGTTTAGATTCTAATTTTTTTTGTCCCTGACCGCTAGAGTAGGGAAGGAAAAATAAAAATGCGAGGAAAAAATAAAGTGAGGATTTAATCAATCTTGCTATAGTGTTCAGGTATTTTAAATTTTATACTTTTAGGCGTATTGATACTGACATCAGATAATTTTAAATCAATACTTACATCACCCGTCTCTGGGCTACTTAAATCGATGCTTCGAAGATACGAAAATTTTTGATACGTCGTATCTAGCGAATTTTGATCTCTTTGCGTCACTTCAACTTTTCGATTGTTACGTAGATCAAGGAAAAGCATTTTGGCTAAAGAAAAATCTAAACCATTCATCCAGTAGTCACTAGTAATTCGTTCATCATTGCTACTAGCAAGATGGTATCGATCTTTTGCGACCTCCGCGGTTAACACAACCTCAGAAAAAAACAAAGGGTTCCCTAAAATCAAATTTTGTAAAACTTTAAAATTCGCAGGTAGGTGATATTGTCTTTCGATATAGGAAAAGTCACTAGTCGTATATTGTTTGTTAATTCGATCTAATACATAAACCGAATCAGTTGTAATCAGAATCCGAGCAGCTTCAACGCCTAATTTTTTGACCGCCATCCAAATGACGCTATCCTTGCGCATACGGATATATGCATTGGCTTTGATACTTTGAGCCTCATCCTTGTAAGATATTTTAGCCTTAGCGGTCAACCAATCTACGTCTATATATTGGCCGTTTAGTTTTTCTAATAAAAATTCAGCAGAATGTTCTTGAAGCTTAATGCCCTGTGCTTTTTTGGTAGAATTACATCCAACGACTAAAATACTAGAAAGGCAAATAAGCAAAACGACTGACAGATTTTGAAGACCTGTCAGTCGCATGAGGATTGAGTAGTTATTATTTTCAAAAAAATTATTCATACAGTTGTCGGTCCGAAATTTTCTTTTCTAATAAATCAGATTTAGCTCCTCTTTCTAGAGCTTTTTGCCATTGTTGAATTGCTTTCTCTTCTTCTCCTAGTTGGAAAAGAATATCTCCGTAATGTTCCAGTATTCCAGGAGCATTTTCTTCTGTTTCAGAAATGGCTCGACCAACCCATTCTTTGGCTGCTTTGTATTCTTTCATTTTGTAAAGAATCCAACCATAGGTATCTTGGTATTCGGCATGATTAGGTCGCAATTCATTGGCTAATGCAGACATCTCTTTTGCCTTTTCTAAGTTTTCACCTCGAACAGCTAAGTGATAGCTATAGGTATTGAGTAGATTATAATTTTTAGGATTTAGTTTTAATGCTTCCTCGTAATTTTTATCCGAGCGAGCATATTTCTTCAATTTATGGTATTCACCACCGAGACGAAAAAGTATTTCAAATCTTAAGCGCGCTTTCTTTCTAGACATAATTAAACTTTGCTCGAAAGAGTTGATTGCTTTTTGTGGATTATCTTGAAAGCTGTGTGCAATACCGTTAAAATAAAATCCTTTGGCATGATTGGGAAATAAATCAATCGCTTCATTAGAGGTCGCTAATAAATCTTCATAATCATTTAACTCCATGTCAATATACATGACTTGTTCGAAAATAGAGAAAATGGTTTTATCTAAAGTCAGTGCTTTTTTATATTTTTTTAAGGCTTCTTTGTTTTTGCCAGAATGGTATAAAAGGTCACCAGAAACGGAGTAAGACTTGGCTTCTTTAGGATGTTGAACTTCTAAAATATCCGCTAATTCCAGAGCGACTGGAGCCAGAGATTTGTCATCAGAATTCGCAATTTTTTGAATAAAAGGAATCAATTCTTTTACTTTTAGATCAATGTCTAATTCGTCTTTTGAAAAAATGGGTTTGAGTGAATTGAGATAATTGGCATCATTGCCTTCCGCCTTATACGCATCTGCTAATGCAAAGCTAGCTAAGCCATCTTGTGGATCAATTTTTAAAATCTCTTCGTAAGCGATTCTAGCATTATCGTTTTGACCAAGTTGCGTATAAAAGTCAGCAAGGGTATGATAATAGTCTATGTTAGAAGGAAAAGCTTTGATCAAATTTTTATACTCTTTGATGGCTTTTTCGGGCTT
The DNA here is from genome assembly GCA_964441245.1 of uncultured Saprospiraceae bacterium. GTDB lineage: Bacteria > Bacteroidota > Bacteroidia > Chitinophagales > Saprospiraceae > JALZUU01. Next base: position 8,819 of record CAYTVR010000036.1, read on the forward strand.
ACCCATTCCTAAATAAAGCGTATGTTTTTTACGAGTAAGTTCTTCGTTTGGACCAATTTTACTTTCTAGGTTATTGTAAACCTTTATCGCTTTTTCAGGATTACCTGCTTTGATCAATGAAAAAGCCCATTTGGTGTAATAATATTCGTTATTAGGATCAGCATCTACTAAGTTGCCATAAATCTTAGCACTGTCTTTATGCTTACCGCTTTTGTCATACATATCAGCCAAAAACATTTTATACCATGGGTTCGAATCCCAAGCTACGGCCATTTTTATAGAACCGATGGATTTATCTGTTTTATCTAAGACATCATAGACGCGCGCCAATTCATAAGCAGCTGCATGATTTTTCTTATCTCTTTTTAAAACCTCCTTGAACAAATAAGCAGCATTTTCATAATTGCCCATTATTTTTTCTCGACTGGCATCAATGAACACTTTTTCAGTTTGTACTTGCTCCTCTGTTACACGAGTTTGTGAAATGCCAGACATCGTCATCCCAAAAGTGAGAAGAAGCAGTAAAAAGTGAATTGGCTTTATATGAAATAAGGTCATGAATTGAGTTTTTAAACGATCGCCCTACAAAATTGGGGATTTTTACCCTAAAATTCAACTAATTGAATATACGAAATATGCAAATAGTTAATACTTTGCTGAGGGAAGTTTCAGATTGACATCTGAATTGTTTTAACGATTTTGGTCGCAAAAGAATTGTTTATTTAACTCGATTGCCATCATTAAGGTTGCAGAATTTAGCTTTTCATTATGAAAAGACCTGATTTTGCAGACACATTTTAGTAAAATAATGAATTTAGTAGCTTGTGTCTTTGGGTAGTGCGACTTAGTGTGTACTTAGTTTTTGGGGTTAAACGATTTCGTTGTGTAAATATAACATTTAAACAAAGGATTTGAGAAAAGAGGCGTCAAATTAAAAGATAGAAAAGAAATATGAGTCATCCCGAATTTTAAGGTCACGCTAAGGACAGAGATTGCTATTTACATTTATAAAAGTCGTAAGTAATAAGTCCACTCAATTAATGTATTAATACGTGTGTTGAAGGGACTTACTACTTATTACTTACGACCTATTACTTAATACATTGCTAATAGCTCATTTTTTTAATAAATGCTAGATTTTATTGGATGACTCATGTTTCTGAGTCTCACTAAAATAGATTTTCCAAATCAGATTTTACTCTACTAGAGTCACTTTCATCATATTGGTTCGGTGTCTACGATGTAGAGGCATACTTCCGATATTGACTATAATATCACCTTCAACTACATCTCCAGTTTGTTTGAGGATATCAGTTACATCTTTAATGGTCCCATCGGTTGTCGTAAATTTATCGTAATAATAGCAACGAACTCCCCAGACTAAATTCAGTGTAGAAAGCATATGATCTTGATCAGAGAAAATATAAATCTCTGCTTTAGGGCGATAACTAGATACTTTGAAGGCTGTATAGCCGGAGCTGGTCATTCCAACAATGGCTTTAGCACTAATGGTTTCAGCGGTTGACGCCGCATTAAAACAAACAGCATCAGAGTAGAAAGTTCGGGACTTTTTATTAGCCTTTGGACGACGAGTTTTTAGAGAGAAGTCTTTTTCAGCCTCTTCTATAATTTTATTCATGGCTTCAACGACTTTCACCGGATGTGCTCCTACTGAAGTTTCACCACTTAGCATTACCGCATCTGCACCATCTAATACCGCATTCGCAACATCCGTAATTTCTGCTCGAGTAGGAATCGGTTGGGTGATCATACTATCCATCATGTGAGTGGCAACGATGACTGGTCGAGCCCACTGAATACAACGATTGATGATGTCTTTTTGCAATAAAGGTAACTTCTCCATAGGCATTTCTATACCCAAGTCTCCACGTGCGACCATGATGCCGTTAGAAGCTTTGATTATTTTGTCAATCTTGTCAATGGCTTCAGGTTTTTCAATTTTTGCAATGATTTTAGCAGGATGATTTTTAGCTTCTAGTCGCTTACGCAAATCTTTAATATCCTTGGGAGACCGAACAAAAGACAAAGCAATCCAGTGAACTGGTTGAGTCAATATAAATTCTAGATCGATTAAATCTTTTTTCGTTAAGGAAGGAAGAGATATTTTGGTATTTGGTAAATTAACCCCTTTGTTAGAAGATAAAACACCATCATACAGGCATTTTAGTTTTACTTTATCTTTACGATTGGTTTCTACAACTTCAAAAACCATTTTTCCATCATCAACCATCACTCGTTCTCCTGGATTTACATCGATAGGAAACTTTTTATAACTCATATAGATAGCATCTTTAGTTCCGATGCATTCTTTATTGACAAAAGTCACGATCTCTCCTGCTTTTAGTTCTAATCGATTATCTTGGATTTTTCCGACTCTTAGCTTTGGACCTTGTAGATCTGCTAAAATACTAACGTGAAGGTTATATTTTTCATTGATATAAGTGAGATGATTGATCACTTCATGATGATCCTCATGGCTACCATGTGAAAAATTTAGCCGAAAACAGTCAACTCCAGCCTGCACTAAAGCTAATAAATTGGAGTAGGAACTACATGCCGGACCGACAGTGGCGACAATTTTGGTATTTTGATGATCTACTATTTGCATTTTACTTTTACTGTTAGGATTGGGCTTTTTAGGTGACTTTACTTCTGGCATTCGTTTACGAATTAAGTTGAAAATACGTTAGTGTTGTTTTTACAATAATTAATATAAAAGTACACTTTAAGCATTAATATTCAAAGCAAAAGACCAGCTATTTGCTGAAATGGTTTAAAAGAAATTGATTTGTTCTAGTGCTAGCCTTGTTTTGTAACGTATTAAATGTCATTAAGTTAAGTGTTTATCATTTTTTTAGGATATAAAAAGAGATTCGAAGAAAGTATTGAGAATAGAACCTCAACTTTAACAATGATTTAAGAGTGTTTTTAGAACTGAAAGAGTCCATTACCGTTTAAAAAGCGCTTGAACAGATTTCAAAATCTTAATGGATTAAATGAAGATTCAATGCAATTTTAATCGTTTCTGTAAATAAAAAAGGCTAAAAACTTTGGTTATGAAAGGAGTTATAGTTTATTTTGCAGTTGCATTTGTAAACTAACAAAAGCGTAAATAATTATGTCAAACATTGCTGAAAGAGTAAACAAAATTATCGTCGACAAATTAGGAGTTGACGAATCAGAGGTCACAGCTGAGGCAAGCTTCACTAATGACCTAGGTGCGGATTCACTAGATACAGTGGAACTTATTATGGAATTTGAAAAGGAGTTTGATATTTCTATTCCTGACGAACAAGCTGAAAACATTCAGACTGTTGGTAATGCAGTAGAATATCTTGAGTCACAAATTCAAGCCTAAATTTTCCCATTTATTGGGACTGGAATGTATACTTAATCATTATTTATCGTTGAGCTGAATATTTTAAAAAAGAGATAATACAATCATTTTATGCTCTTTTATAAAAACAGAAAAACCATATTATTAGATAATCGTTAAGTCACCAAACCACTTAAGCAAATTAGAGAGTAATGTCTTTATTCTCTAATTTGTTTTTTCTATTAACTACAATTGCGCCAGATTCTTTGTGGGTATTTTTTCATTAAAATTACCTTCCTTTTAATCGGACAATAGGTAAAGCAGGTAAACAGATGATCTTTCGCTAATCGTATCATTGCTTGCAATATTTACCAAATACCAAATTATGAAACGGGTTGTTGTAACAGGTTTAGGAGCTCTCACCCCAATAGGGAACAGTCTCCAAGAATATCTTAATGGTCTTAAAAACGGAGTTAGCGGTGCTGACCAAATTACCCATTTTGATACCAACCATTTCAAAACGCAATTTGCCTGCGAAGTAAAAAACTTCAATCCGCAAGATTTTTTGGATAGAAGAGAAGCTCGTCGAATCGATCCATTCACCCAATATGCATTGGTTTCTACTGATGAAGCCGTGAAAGATGCAGGATTGGATTTAGAACAATTGGATTTAGATCGAATTGGAGTTATTTTTGGATCTGGAATCGGCGGCTTAGCGTCTTTAGAAAAAGAAGTCATGGATCATGCAAGAGGAAGTGGTGTACCACGTTATAATCCTTTCATGATTCCTAAAATGATAGGAGACATTGCTGCTGGCCATATTTCCATAAAATATGGTTTCAGAGGCATTAATTATGCAACGGTTTCTGCTTGTGCTTCTTCCTCTCATGCTATTGGAAACGCTTTTGATTATATTAGACTAGGACGAGCAGATATTATTGTGGCTGGTGGTTCTGAAGCGGCGGTTACCATGACGGGAATGGGAGGATTCAATGCAATGAAGGCCCTTTCTACTCGGAATGACGATCCCAAAACAGCGTCTAGACCTTTTGACGCAGAAAGAGATGGATTTGTTCTTGGCGAAGGTGCAGGAACCTTGATTTTAGAAGAATATGAGCACGCTAAAAAGCGTGGTGCAAAGATATATGCAGAAGTAGCTGGAAGCGGCGCTACTGCTGATGCTTATCATATCACAGCTCCACATCCAGAAGGGATGGGCGCAAGAAATGTGATGAAAATGGCACTTAATGACGCAAAAATGAACCCTGAGGATATAGATTACGTAAACGTACACGGAACCTCTACTCCTTTGGGTGATATTGCTGAATCAAAAGCTATTTTAACTGTTTTCGGAGATCATGCCTATAATTTGAACATCAGTTCTACTAAATCAATGACTGGGCATTTATTAGGAGCAGCAGGAGCGATCGAAGCGATCGCAGGAATACTGGCAATCGAGCATGGATTTATCCCACCTACGATCAATCATTTTAATGATGATCCAGAGATTGACAGTCGATTAAATTTTACATTTAATCAAGCACAGCAAAGATCTGTGCGTGCTATTTTGAGCAATACTTTCGGATTCGGCGGACATAATTCGTCGATGATTTTTAAAAAACTATAAGAAAATTAACTATTGCGAATACTGCAAAAAAGCGATTTAGCTTTTAACTATTAACCTGCTGTATGTAATAAATACAGTCGATAGTTGTTAATAGTCAAAGGCAAAAAGCTAAGGTAGTTTCAATATTTTGCACCTAGGTGCAACCTGCTTGCCGGAGGATTTTTTACTTTCAGCAATCAGGTTATTTGTTTTTTATTCATCCGGAATTAGTCAACTAGTAACAAAGGGTATTTTCTATTTCAAATAGAAAAATTATCTTACTCTAGGTGTGATCCTGTTTTTTAGGATTGACATGATTGTGTTTTTCATAGTTTTACTAGCGTAGCTATTTCGGTTTTACAGTATTTTTCAAATAACTAACACTTGAAGTTTCTATTCAGACTCTACAACATGTTCTTCTCTGCGGATAAGAACTTTGCCAAAAGATTGAAAAACCTACTGGGTTTTACACCTACTAATTTGGCATTATTCAAACTTGCCTTTTATCACAAATCCACCTCCACGGATAAGCTACACAATGTTCAAAGTAATGAACGATTGGAGTACCTTGGAGATGCGGTTTTGGGAACCATCGTAGCGGAATATCTTTTTAAAAAGTATCCTAATAGTGACGAAGGTTTTTTAACCAAAATGCGTTCTAAGATCGTCAAGCGAAAATCTCTCAATCGAATTGCGGATAAAATGGGATTGGATGTATTCTTAGCAGAATATAATAATACCCGCTTGAGTAAATCGATGCTAGGAAACGCCTTGGAAGCATTGGTTGGTGCGGTATACTTGGAATGTGGTTATAGAAAAACGAAACGTTATGTCATTCGAAAAATCTTAAGAGGTTACTTGGATATCCATGAGCTGGAAAGTTTTGATGACAATTATAAAAGTCAATTGCTGGAGTGGTGTCAAAAAAATGGTTCTACCGTAGCGTATAAAATGTTGGCCAAGTATAAATTTGAAAAACGAGATCGCTTTAAAGTAGCTGTTTTAGTGGATGGGAAAAAATTAGCGATCGCAGATGATTTTAATAAAAAAAGTGCTGAACAAACCGCCTCAGAAAAAGCCATGCAAATCCTAGGAATTGTGCAAGAAGAGAAGGTGACGAATGCGAGGTAAGAACTGAATTTTGAATGCGAGAATAATTGAATTTTGAATGGCCTTCAAGCGTGTGTTTCGCGATTGAGGGCCATTCAATTATTCAACCTTCGGCATTCAATTATTTTAAAATCAATTATTCAAAAATTCCAAATAGTGAATTGGTCTCCAGAAAAAATACTAGCCTTAGCTCCAGATGTCATCACCGGAGAGCGAGGAAAAGAAATGGCGATTGCTCGCAAATGGGCGACCTTAGAAACGAATGAAAAAATATTTTGGGGAAGCTGTAAAGCCAGTCGAGGGGATCTACATTATCAAACAGTTGTCGACCCCAATCAAACTTCTTTTGCTTGCAGTTGTCCAAGTCATAAATTTCCATGTAAACACATTGTCGGTCTTTTTTTGATTTATCATCAAGATGTACATTCTTTTTGGCCCAATGAAGTCATACCCGATTGGGTGGCTAAATGGAGGAGTGGTGCACGGATTCCAACCAAGAGTCTTACTCCTAAAGTAATAAGTGAAGAAACGATACAAAAAAGAGCCAAGGATAAAGGTAAACGACGATCTGAGCGAATGTTGTTGATGGCACAAGGAATGGCAGATTTAGAAGTTTGGTTATCCGATATTATCCGAGAAGGAATGGCGACGACCGAAAAACAATCTTATGCTTTTTGGCAAGATATTTCTGCGCGGATGGTGGATACTAAATTGGGAGGACTTGGACCAAAAATTCGATCTTTACAATTATTACCAACGACATACGCTGATTGGCCAGAACAAATGTTGGAAGAATTAGCCAATTTGTATTTGATCGTTAGCGGGTTTAAAAATTTAGAAGTGCTTCCAATTAATTTGCAAGATCAATTGCTTCGAATGGCAGGAGTCAAGGCGAAAAAAAGTGAAGTGTTAGAGCAAGAGGGAATTCTAGACGAATGGGGAGTCATTGGAGAATTTGAAGGTGTTAATATTGATAATGCAGGCTTTCGCCGAACCTGGTTGCGTGGAAAAACGACCCGAAAAATTGGATTGATTCTCGAATACAATTATCAAAATCAAGGCTATCAAACCCATTGGAAAGTTGGACATGTTTATGAAGGCGAATTGGTTTATTATCCTTCGGTATATCCACTGCGTGCTTTGATCAAAGAACCTCAGGCAACAGGTGCAAGAATCAACAATTTAAAAGGTTATCTAACTGCTGAATTATTTCGTATCGCTTATGCAGAAGCATTGGGACTTCATCCTTGGCTATCTGAGTTTCCATGTTGTTTGGAAAAGGTCGTTCCTGTAAAAGAACAAGAAGGCTTAATTTTGGTTGACCAAGAAAAAAAGATCATTCCGGTACATGTAAAAGAGGTCAATGTTTGGAAAGTTTTAGCGGTGAGTGGAGGACATCCAATTACTGTTTTTGGTGAGTGGACTGGTGATGTATTTGTATTGTTGAGTATGGTGGGGGATGGAAGGTTTGTGGTGGTTTAAAATAAGAGAAAGGAATATTCAAAATCCAATATCCAATCAAGTTCTTAATCGTTTAAACAGGTTGTAAATCGAATTGGTTGTTCCCTAAATTTATGGCTTTCGCCAAAAAATGCCATCGAAGCTAAAATCAAAAGACTGTACTCTTTATGAAATTTTCTTTTCCTATCCTATCTCTCCAAACAAAGTAGTAACTCTGCTCTAATCTCATCAAAACGATTCCAAGGAATAAAGTGATTGGCTTTGGGCCATTCTAGGACTTTTAGTAATTCGGGGGCAATGTGTTTTTTGCTAAAGTCAATATTATCGATGGGAGCCAAATTGTCTTTTCCTCCATGTATATGAGTAACGGGGATTTGTAGTTGTTGCCATTCGGATTCCATTTTTTTCAATTCTTCAATATGGCTAAATTTTTCATCTGCGCAAACTTTTAGTGCTTTTGATAAAACCCACCTAGTCAGTTTCCATTTTCCGAAATGGGAAAACCAAAAAATCTTTTCACTATGTGGATCGTTGACTGGGGCCAACATCAGGAGCTGATCAATTTTGTTGGGATGATTGATGGCGCATTTTCCTATAATAGGACCACCAAAAGAATGACCAACTAAGATGACTTTCGAAGCTTGGTATTGATCGACAATGAATTTGATCGCAGCAGCTTGATTAGGAATAGAGGTTTCTACTTTTCCGTAGTTGGAGTATCCATATCCTGGTCGGTCTACAGATACCAAACGAGCTTTTGATAACAATAATGAATCACTGAGGTAATTGAAAAATGCATCAGATGAGCCGGGTGCACCATGGACAAAAACAAGGAGTGGTATATCCACCTCTTCTACTAAACTAGTTTCCACATACCGTAAAGAACGATTTTGAAAAGTTTGATGATGAATTTTTACAGAAATATTCTTGTCTGCAAAATATTTTTGAATTTTTTGATCACTAAGTCGAAGTGTCATTATAGTATTGGAAATGGCTACATAGGTGAGTAGGAGGAACAGGGGAAATACATATTGTTTTTTGAATTTTATTTTCATGTTATTTTAAAAGCGATTTTAAAAATAACTCATTTTGACTGAAGACGTCATGAAATTAGTTTTTAAAAGATTTCAATGTCTTTTAGTAGTCAAAAGGATCTCAAGCATCAAATATTAAAAAAATGATATGGAATCGTTTTTGAATTATAAAAAGGATTGAAATAGACTCATCTTTTGGAAAAAACACCATAAAACGATATTTTTTTGCGAAAATTCGCTGTTTTTCCCAACAAACCCTTTATTTTTTTGTTAAAAGACTGTATATTTAAGCGAAAATTCGCCAGAATAAATTTCATAATACCTAATAATAGATAAGATCCATGACTAAGAATCCGGAAAATTTCACGAAAAACGACTCCAATGTATTAAAAGGAGGAGAGTTTGTAATCAAAGATACTCTTGCTAAAGATGTCTTTATCCCTGAAGATTTTAATGAGGAGCAATTGATGATCCGAGATATGTGTCTGGATTTTCTGAATACGGGAGTGCTTCCAAATATTCCAGAAATGGAAAAAAATAACTTTGACAAAGCTCCAGTGATGTTGAAGAAAATGGGAGAACTTGGGTTATTAGGTACGCACATGCCACAACAATATGGAGGAATGGAATTGGATACCAATACTAACACCTTGATATGTGATGTGATGGGACCTGCAGGTGCTTTTAATACAACTTACGCAGCGCATACAGGTATTGGAATGTTGCCTGTACTATATTTTGGTAATGAAGCGCAAAAAGAAAAATATTTGCCTGGTATGATTACGGGTGAAATCATTGCTGCTTATTGTTTGACAGAGCCAAGTTCTGGATCAGATGCCTTGGCGGCAAAAACAAAAGCTGAATTGACTGAAGATGGAAAACACTATATCATCAATGGTCAGAAGATGTGGATTTCCAATGCTGGTTTTGCAGATGTATTTATTGTGTTTGCACAAATTGATGGAAATAAATTTACAGGATTCGTAGTCGATAAAGGAACGGAGGGAATGACTTTAGGAGCAGAGGAGCACAAGTTAGGGATCCATGGATCATCTACTAGACAAGTGTTTTTTGAAAACATGAAAGTTCCTGTAGATAGTATCTTAGGTGAAATTGGGAAAGGTCATTTGATCGCTTTCAATGCATTGAACAATGGACGATTTAAGTTATGTGCTTTAAGCTTGGGTGGCGCTAAATATAGCGTGACTACAGCGGTTAACTATGCAACAGAACGTATTCAATTCAAAACGCCGATTGCGAATTTTGGAGCTATCAAGTATAAATTAGCAGAACAAGCAATTCGTATTTTTGCTGCGGAAAGTGCGCTTTACCGAGTATCTGATTTGATGCAGGATAAGAAGAGTGTTTTGATGGAAGAAGGAACTTCTTTTGCAGAAGCTAAATTACAAGCGGCTGAAGAATATGCTATCGAATGTGCCATTTTAAAAGTTGCTGGTTCAGAAGCTTTGGATTATATCGTTGATGAGACTTTGCAGATACATGGTGGAATGGGCTTTTCTGAAGAAGGTTCTTCTGCACGTGGATATCGAGATGCTCGTATTGCGAGAATCTATGAAGGTACCAATGAAATCAATCGTTTATTGACGGTAGATATGTTATTGAAACGAGCGATGAAAGGTAACTTGGATATCATTGGGCCAGCTTGGGCCGTTCAAAAAGAATTGTCTTCTATGCCTAGTATGACTCGACCTGAAGGTGCATACGGAGAGGAGCGAAAAGCAGTTCAAGACTTTAAGAAAATTGTTTTGATGGTGGCTGGTGCTGCTGCAAAAATGCAAATGGACGGTAAGTTGAATCTTAAGGAAGAGCAAGAGATTTTGATGAATGTAGCGGATATGATGATTGACACTTTATTGGCGGAGTCCACGCTACTTCGAGTAGAGAAGATGTCAGAAATGGAAACGAAATATGATCAAGAAGTGTATAATGCGATTCTTAAAACTTTTATAGCTGACGCGACAGCAAGAATGAATAAAAATGCTACGGATGCTTTGACTTCTTTTGCTGAAGGTGATTTACTGAAAGTCATGTTACTCGGATTGAAACGATACACTAAATATCCTCCAACTAATGTTAAAAACAATCGTCGATTGATTGCTTCGAAGTTGGTAGAGGCGAATGAATATTGTTTCTAAGTAAAAAGTCGAATAAGAAAAATAAAACGCAGATTTTACATGATTCGTAAAATCTGCGTTTTTATTTGATTATTTTTTCAATATCTGTTCACTCCAATAAATGCCGTCATTTCCGCTAATCTGTATGAGATAGATTCCACTATTGAGCTCTCCAATGTCTAGCCTAATGCCATCACGATTAATCAGAATCGACCGATTCCAAACTCGAGTGCCTAGTGTGTTAAAAATGCTTACTTCTCCACTAGTCTCTAAGCTTTGATGATCGAGTCTTATTTGTAATTCTCCATTTGTCGGATTTGGTATGATTTCAAATTGAGGTTTATCTTTTAATACAAGGGACTTGATCGGAGAATATGAAAAATCTCCAGAATGGTCGGTCATTTTTAATCGATAGTAAAGTGTTTGATTAAAAATATTTGCTTGATCCATGAATTGATATTTTGTATGATCTCCATCACTCCCTTTGGCATCTAACCAACTTACCTTTTTAAAATCACGGCCATTTAGAGATCGCTGAATTTCAAATCCTGCTAAGTCAATTTCATGTGCTGTAGTCCAATCTAATTGAGCTTGCTTTTTATTAGACTTGAGCTGGAAGTCAACTAACTCAACTGGAAGCGGACCTCCTGAAACCCAAACAGCGTAGCTACGAGCAGGTATTTTGAAATTAACTTCATAGTTGGAATTAGCAGTTAAAGTAGGAGAATTAGAAGTATTGGTCAATTCTGTAAATGTAGATCCAACGCTATAGTTTAAAATACCATCTCCATCGATATCATTATTGGTACCGTGGGTAACATCCAGTTCTTCTCCTGCGAAATTAATTCCCACAAGAATATCCTTTCCACCAACACCTCCACCTAACTGAAAAAAGACTGTTGTATTGGCAAAACCGCCACTAAAATTTTGTCCATAAGGGGTACTCGTTCTACTTAGATAGTCAACAACATTGGAATTGGTGATATAGCTTTTGTGGATGTTCATCAGTTCATCTATTTGCGATTTAAGGTTAGAAACGGGAGCATTAGGAATAGAAGTTCCAAAGTAATCTGGATAAAAAACAGATGGCAATCCAACTTGATTATTGGTAAGGATGTATGCATAAGCCAACATCGGATCATTTTGAACGGGTTCACCAGGACCTCGATAATCGTGATTGTTGACAAAGGTAATTGCTTCAAAGCCAGTTCCATTTGCACCATCTACAATACCTGCATTAAAAATATTTCGAGCATCATAGCCAAAGGCATCACAAGCATCTTTTAAAGCTGATCGCAAACTAAAATCAAATGCTCTTATCTGAACGGAACCAAGCGTAGAACCATCCATATGACTTTTAACAGCATCAATCCATCCCTTTAAATTTCCAGCATTGGTATCAAATAATTCACCTACTACAATTCCAGGACTTCTTCCTGTATTATTTAAATGATCCATTAGATCACCAATAAAAAAGTCTTCGATATGTTTCACCGCATCCATTCGATAACCACGGATACCAACATCATCCCACAACCAATCGGACCAATCAAAGAGGACTGATTGGGTAGAACTGACTGTTTGATCATAATCATTAAAAAACCAAAGCCAGTCTTTATCTCCGCTTAAGCTAGTAGTAGATTCGTTGTTTGAGTTCGGTCTAAAATTTAAATAATTCATTCCCCCTTGACCACTAGGCATTGCGGTAAAGTCCGTATAGGTTTCATATAACAATTGACTTCCTACAGCGCTGCTAGCAGCATCATTCCAAATGTCATAAACATAGTGATCACTATAATCTCCATTTACATTGGTAATATAAATGTAGAGCTTGTCACCAGCACTATTAAAGTCACTTGCATTAAGGGTGAGTTTAAATTCATCTCTTTTACAACCTAATGCATCAATATTAGCGGTAAGATTTCTTCCCAGTGTGATCGTATTTGAACCTTGACCACAATCGCCTCCACCATTCGGTTCGGCTTCAGTTAGATCGGCTAGTCCTTGCCAGGCAACTACATCTGTTTCTACATAAATTTTATACGCTTTATTGTGGTAAATAGCACTTTCTGTTTTGGATTTTATTTTTAGATAATAATCGCCAGCACCATTCCCTGTTGCACCACCAATGGGCAAAACGATTCTAAAACGATCTGATGGGAAAGGATTTTTTCCAACAGAAAAATAATTAGTGATGTAATTTTTCACGGAAGGATTTACTTCTGGGTCACCACCATCTCGATGATTGTAAACGACATCTGCGACAGCTTGAATTCCATTGCTATTTAAGGTGCTAATTAAAGCATCGACTTCTCCTCTTGTCCCAAATCCGGTTGCCCCAAGACCATATTCTCCAAGGTCGTAAAGATCTTTGGGATCATAACCATTGCTACAATTACCAAAACTTGCTCTAGATAATGGCGGTAACCAAGCGTAGCTAAAACATCCCATATTTGATACATTCGCTTGAAGGGTTTGTGCCCAATTGTTAGAGGCTCCATTGCATGGTTTAGCATAATCCCAATACCAGGCTTGAATCATAAAATCTTGAGCGCCTAGGATAAAAGGAACCGCAAAAAAGAGGATGATAAAATTTAATTTAAATTTATTCATAGTTTTGAATGTTAAATAGCTTAAGTATGCAAAAGGACTATTGTTTAACAAAACTTTTTTGGTCAATAGAAAAACCGTTGCTATCAAAAACATGAATAAAGTACAATCCAGGAATTAGTATATTTAAATTTAAATCTTGATTAAGAACATAGGGTTGTTCTAAGATTTTTTGTCCATTGAGATTATAGATTACAATATTGATATTAGGATCTTGGCTTATTTCTGTAGAAATAACTAGTGATTCTTGAACCGGATTAGGTTGAATACTAATCGAGTGATCTTGTTTGTGAAAGTTGATGCTTAATAGGTCACTATATTCAAAAAGACCATCGTAATCTACTTGTTTTAAACGATAATAGTTCATGCCTTGAAAAGGCTTTTGATCAAGAAAATGGTATTCAATACGGCCGGTGCTGAATCCTTGTCCTTCTACTGATTTTATGGTTTCCCAAGTGCGAGAATCCTTGCTTTTTTGGATATCAAAATGACTATTATTTATTTCGTTGGTGGTGATCCAGTTTAATTGAATAGATTTTTGTTTTTTATTGGCCTTAAAAGCAACTAACTCAACGGGGAGAGCCATGGTTACTTCGAAAGTGGCAATATAGTTTGAACCTCCATTATTGTCAAAAATGTTAGAAGGTGCATTTACACCATCCGTTGTAATTTCTACATACACTTCTAAAGAATAGGTTCCTGCAGCAAGCGTTGCACCTGACAAAATATTGACAGCGTTATCAGTAAAATTGGATCCATTGATATCTGTTCCCCATTGTTGATCTCCAGAAACACCACCAACATCGTTGATTTGAAAACTATAAGCGATTGGGGTGAAAGCACCAGAAGGAGCACCTACTGGATAAATTCGATAATTAATGGTAGCTCCAGTTACATTTGTACCATTATTTTTAAAAGTTTTAATTTGTCCGCCTAAGAAAAGATCTGCTGAGCCAGGACTAAAGCTACCTAAGTTAGCTCCTGAAAAATCTACATTCATTGTAGCCGCATCAAGGTCATAAAATGTATTTCCACTGCCATTGGCATTGACATATGCGAAAGAATCGAAAATACCTGCTCCGGCAAAAAGGAAGATCGTGTTTAGAGATAGTAGTAAGGAAAGTATGGTCCTTTTCATAATTATTTTTGGTTTTATTTGTAATAATTAGATTAGAAGTTGGTTAAGTAGGGGATTACAAATTTAATATTTTGATTTGATAGGAATATCTTTTTAGATGAAAAAAATAATGCAAAATGACTTTGTAATAGCTATGTAATATGATTTTTTAAGGTAAAAGTCTCTTTTGAATTGATATAATTGCTCTTTGCTGCTTAGGATTAGGAAGTTGATTTAGGAATGATTTACTTTGTTTTACTGAAACTATTGGAGAGGGTAGTTGTTATAATCGCAAATAAAATACTTTATGGATTCATTTACTCAGATTGCTCTGGGAGCTGCCGTGGGAGAAGCGGTGTTAGGTAAAAAGATTGGTAATCGTGCGATGTTATGGGGAGCTGTTGGAGGAACCATACCAGACCTAGATATTATTGCTAATGTGGTGACGGATGAGATGACTGCATTGGCTTTTCATCGAGCTATTTCGCATTCTTTTTTGTTTGCTGCTGTAGCGCCTTTGGCCATTGGATATGTGGCAGACCGATTATATAAAAGTGGGTTTTATAAAAGGAAAGGCTATAAGTTGGTTGTGATGATTGGAGGAATTTTATTTTACTGTCTATTGGCATTGGGCGTTAATATTATCCCTGTCGTAGCTGGAGGATCGGTGTATTTACCGATGGTGATCGGAGCATTGGTCGTTGGTTTTGGCTTGAGTTGGTGGATTTGGAAAAACTACTTTACGGCAGAATTAGATGAGGTAAATGCGAGTTGGAAAGATTGGTATTGGTTGCTTTTTTGGTCCATTTTTACACATCCAATCTTAGATTGTTGTACGACTTATGGAACTCAAGTTTTCCAACCTTTTTCAGATTATCGAGTTGCTTTTAATAATATTTCTGTAGTTGATCCGATCTATACTTTCCCGATTATCATTTGTTTGTTTATGGCTGCTCGTTTGATGCGCCATCATTCTAGACGTCGCTTATTCAACTATGTTGGTTTGGCTTTGAGTACGGCTTATTTGTGTTTTGGATTTTATCATAAATATCAAGTAGATCAACTTTTTGAAAAAACATTGGCTACCGAAAAAATTGAGTATAGTCGTTACATGACGAGTCCGACGATTTTTAATAATGTGCTTTGGAATTGCTTGGCGGAAGGAGATACGGCTTACTATCATGGCATGTATTCTTTTTATGATAAAGATCAAAAGGTGACGATGGTCAATGTGTTTCCTAAAAACCATGATTGGATTGCGGAACATAAGGATGAACATGACATGAAAACACTTCAATGGTTTTCTAATAATTATTATAACGTGATTCGACGAAAGGATGGACAAATGCAATTGAATGATTTGCGTTTTGGGGTATTGGGTGGTAAAGCTACGGAAGAGGCGGATTACGTTTTTAGATTTATTTTGGAGGAGAAGAATGGAGAATTAAAGGCTCGACAAACGCGAGAATCTCGGGAAGCGATTGGGACGACAATGGAGAAATTGTGGTCGCGGATTTGGGGGGTACTTGATTAAATGATTGAATGTGGGAATAATTGAATTTTGAATATTACTGTAACGTGTGATTGGTGATAATAAGGTCATTCAAAATGATTAAATGGACTAGCGATGTGGAGTAGTGGCGCCTTTGGCGACAGACCCGCGAAAAGGATTCGGGGTAGGGAAAGGGGCCGAGTGAATAACGAGCTGCGCAACGTAGCGACCGAAGGTAGGCCCCAAAGATTACTCAATAGATAATACTTGAATATCCTATCTTGATTCAGTATTCTTAGAAGTATTTTGTAAAAATAGAATAGCCAATACCTTTTTGAGAACTTCTAATAATGATGGATTAGCTTATTATAGCTTGGTGGATTTTTTCATTTTTTTTTAGGTGATTTAAGGCAGTGTTGATCTCTTTTTTGAGAGATAAATAATTGCGTTCTTGGAGACTGGTCAATGGTAGGCGGACATCTTTAGAAGTGATGTTTAGTATTTCTAAGGCTGCTTTTATGCCGGATGGATTTCCTTCCACGTATAGCCATTGATGTACATCGAGCAGTGCGAGGTGTAGTTGGCTCGCTTCTGCAAAATTGCCTTGTCGTGCTGTCCGAACCATTTGTGAAAAGGCTTGAGGAAAAGCATTGGATATGACGGAAATGACTCCATCTCCTCCGCAGGATAACAATGGAAGGCAGGTTGGATCATCACCTGATAAAACAAGAAAATGATCTGGTTTATTTTTGATTAATTGAGCGCCTTGTACGAGATCACCTGAAGCATCTTTTACCCCTACAAATTTTTTACTGGCGTTTGCCAAACGAAGTATGGTAGTGGCGGAGATATTGGAAGATGTTCTTCCCGGAACGTTATAAATGATGATCGGCTTGGGAGATACTTCAGCCAATTTCATATAGTGTTGAAAGATACCTTCTTGACTTGGTTTGCTATATGCGGGACTGCTAGAAAGAATTCCATCAATCCCATCAAAATCATATTCCTTAATTTTTTCACTTAAGACTTTGGTGTTATTTCCTCCAAAATGTCCAGCGACAATTGGTACTCGTTGATTCACGACTTGGATCGTAAAATCTAATATTTTTCGACATTCTTCACCAGAAAGAGTAATGGCTTCACCAGTGGTTCCTAGTGAAATAATAAAGTCCACACCACCCTCGATGGTATATTCTATCAACTTTTCTAAGGCGTCGAAATTTATTTGTCCTTGTTGATCAAAAGGAGTAACAAGAGCGACTCCGGTTCCACTAAACAATTGCTTCTTCATGTTTTTGGCTATTCATTCTACTAAGGAAATATTCAAGTTGTTTGACAAAATATCCGAGATCATTTTGTTCGTGTGTTTCGATCATTAGATCAAAACAATTTTTTTTATCGGTGTATGGTCCGACTCTGATGTGTGCTTTGGATAAGGAGGAAATATATTCTAAGGGAATACTTCTTCCTTTGTATACATTGATCAAAAAATCAAAAGGAGTATTGATAAAATCGGCTGTTACTTGACTGATTGGTCTTAAGGCCCAATCAAGTTCTTTGTTGCTAAAGTGTTTGAAGGTGAAATTATTCTGTACTTTTTCTGCATTTAAAAATGCGAGGAGTTGAATATTTTTACCTTTTTTACTCAAGAAGTTAGCATAGTGTTTAACAATTTGTCTTTCTTGAGGATCGGTGGCATCAAAAAGAATTCCGATAGACTGAGCTTCGTCGAAACCTTTAGGTTGTCGAGTAATGTTGTGGGTGGTCAATTTTTTTTGCAAGAGGTGGTTATGCAATCCAACTTGCCATTTTTTGATGATTCTCATAGTAAAGCGTAGTTGTTTTTGGGAAACTTTTATAGAAGTTGTTTTGGGTGTTTATTTTAAAGTATCCTATTTCGCGTTAACTCAAATTAAAATTTCTTTGCTTGAATAATATAGACAAATCAAAGACCTTATGGGTTTTATTTTTTAGTGACTTTATTTTTTGCAGCTTTCGCTGCGATTTTTTTAATTTCTTCTTTGGTGGTGTATTCGCCCATTTGGCTGTACTTGTTAATTCTATTGGCGATTCGTTCTTCAGGATCTTGGCTCATGAGTTCTGCTACCTCTTTTTTGATTAATTTTTTGACCATTTTGACTGCTTCTTCTGCATTAGAGTGAGCTCCTCCAAGAGGTTCTTTGATGATGCCATCGATTAGACCAAAATCGAACATATGGTCAGCGGTTAATTTAAGTGCTTCGGCAGCAGTTTCTTTGTAATCCCAACTTCTCCAAAGGATGGAAGAACAGGATTCTGGTGAAATAACCGAATACCAAGTATTTTCCATCATAAATATCCGATCACCTAAACCAATACCGATCGCTCCACCAGAAGCACCTTCGCCAATAACGACACAAACGATAGGTACTTTGAGTTGTGCCATTTCAAAAAGATTTCGAGCAATAGCTTCTGCTTGACCTCTTTCTTCTGCTTCTAATCCAGGAAATGCACCTGGGGTATCAATTAAGCAAACAATAGGGAAATTGAATCGTTCCGCTAATTTCATTAATCGTAAAGCTTTCCGATATCCTTCGGGATTAGCCATTCCGAAGTTACGATATTGTCGCATTTTGGTATTGACTCCCTTTTGATGACCGATAAAGACCATTGTTTGTCCGTCTACGTTACCAATTCCTCCTACAATAGCTTTGTCATCTCCGAAATAGCGATCTCCATGCATTTCGGTGAATTTTTTACAAATTTGGTTGATATAGAATAAGGAATAGGGTCGCTCAGGGTGGCGAGACAACTGGACTTTTTGCCATCCAGTTAAATTGTCATAAATATTTTTGCGTTGGGTTTTTATTTTATTTTCCAGCTCTTTGATATTATCGGACACATCAATATCGCCTGCCTCTCCGACTTGTTTTATCTTATCTAGCTGTTCATATAAACTCTCCAACGGTTTTTCGAAGTCTAAAAAAACCATATAATCTTGTTTTTTAGCGATTTACAGATGGCATATTACTGAGTATAGGCCAAAAATGGGATCGCTAGTGCAATGTATAGTATAGTTAAGTCTGTAAAATTAGCAATATGCACCTAAACTTGCCCCTGTGGAGAAACTTTTTTTAAATTTTTACGATTTTTATTGCGTCTTTGCCAGAAGAATTATACTTTTGCAATCGCTGACGTCGAAAGAGACGTTTATAAGTTAAATATCATTTAATAATCTAGTTATCTATATTGTTGAAAATTTGAAACAAATTATTCAAATAATACGTTTCACTAACTCAACTTTGACTAAGTTAAATGTCAAAAATATGGTCTGGTAGTTCAGCTGGTTAGAATACCTGCCTGTCACGCAGGGGGTCGCGGGTTCGAGTCCCGTCCAGACCGCAAAAAAGCTTCAAATCGCAAGATTTGGAGCTTTTTGCGTTTTAGGAAGTTTAATATTGTGATCAAGTTCAGGCGCCTCGTGTGAATCAAATACAACTCATCCAACGACTATGAAATCACTTAAGAAACTAGGTTGCGACAGCTCACAAAACAACTTATACCTTATAAAAAATGTTATCTTTCCCTTTTTACGATGATGATAAAAAACGCGTTGCTTTGAAATCACCTCTTCATTACCGAAAAGATATTCCTTTCTTTTATAACAAAAACGAAACAGAATTTCAACAAGATCCTTATGAACGTTTTGATCCAATGGTAATACGACAAACGGCCATTCATTTAGCGGATGAGATTTGGGGAAGCTATCCATTACAAGCGCTTCTTGATTTTGCAGAGCCTTATTTACCGAAAAGGAAAACGCCTAAGATTGTAGAAATTGGTTGTAGCACTGGACGGTGGATCGCTACCTTGGCTCAATCTTATCCTCATAGTACTTGTTGGGGATTGGACTATAGTTATCAGATGCTAAAAAGAGCAAAAGAATTTTGGATAAACGATCATCAGATTTATCTTGATTTTAGTCGTCAAGGTCATTCTAAGATTTTAGAGTTAAAAGGAAGTCGTTTAGCGAATCTTCAATTTGGTTTGGCGAAAGCCAGCGAACTTCCATTTGACAAAGGAAGCCAAGATTTAATTCTTCATAGTTTTTTATTGGATCGATTAGATGATTTAAGAAAGACTTTGATAGAGATGTTTCGAGTATTGGCTTCTGGTGGAAAAATGATTTTTGTTACGCCATTGAATTTTCAAAAAGCAAAAGATTGGAAGGAATATAATCCACCTATAAAAATATATCAATTATTACTTCAACTTGGTTTTGAGGTATTAGAATGGAAAGAAGATTTGACGATTAGAGAGCCCTTAGATGTTCGAGGGAATTCAATTTCTTGGAAATGTATTGGGGTAGTGGTGATGAAAAAAATATAAAAAAATTAGAAAATGCGGCTTTTAAAATTCGGAATATTTTGTTGGTCGGCTATGCTTGTCTTTGGATGTGAACAAAAGGTAACTACGTTTAAAGTTGCTTTTGGATCTTGTGGTCATGAAGATCATCCCTTGCCCATTTTTAATGATATCGTAGCGCATGAACCAGATGTTTTTATTTTTCTTGGCGATAATATTTATGGGGATACTTATGAAATGGATACCTTAAAAGCAAAATATAATCGTTTGGCCTCAAAGCCATCATTTCAAAACTTAAAAACCAATATTCCACTTTTAGCCACTTGGGATGATCATGATTTCGGATGGAACGATTCAGGGAGACATTACCCATTTAAAAATGAGGCCAAGGAAATATTTTTAGATTTTTTTGAGGAAGCTCAAGATTCTAAAAGACGAAAACGAGCAGGAATTTATGAAGCTTATCATTATCCCATTGAAGACAAGATCATTCAAATTATTATTTTAGATACGCGAACTTTTAGAGATGATTTACAAAAGTACAATGGTGAAAAGAAAGATGATCATCGATATTTTTATGGATTAGATTATACGCCTCACACAACAAAGGATTCTACTTTTTTAGGTGCAGCTCAATGGCGATGGCTGGATGAAGAATTACAAAAAAAAGCAGACATTCGAATCATCGCATCGAGTACCCAATTTGGAATTGAATATAATGGATATGAAGCTTGGGCAAATTTTCCACATGAACAAAAACGATTCATTGATTTGATTAAAAAGAATCGAGCTAATGGTGTGGTATTCATCAGTGGAGATGTACATTATGCTGAAATTTCGAAAATATCTCCTGCCAATACTTATCCTTTATATGATATTACCGCAAGCGGTTTATCGTCTACCTGGCATTTTGCGACACCCAATAATAATAGAATAGAAGGGCCAATTATGGATAATCATTTTGGTTTACTGACTATTTCTTTGGCAGGAAATAAAAATATAATTAAAGCCGAAATTTGGGACATCAATAAAAATCAGAGAATCGAGTATGACATTCCTTTAGCCGAAATTTCTTTCTGATGATCATAAAAGGAAGTCAAATAATTTAGTATTAGTTAATTTGGTTCTTCGACAAATCCTGTACGTACAGAATTTGTCGAAGAAGGGTTTATTTCTTTTCCTCGGGCATAATATCTGTCTTCCCAATCTCCTTCATCCATAATTCAACCCCATCCGCATCATATACTCGGATCGTCATTTTTCGATCTTTTCGTGGACCAGAAAATTCAAGAATCGCAAAATTATGTTGTTGCACTTCCGTTCCTTCTACTCTAAATCGATTGTCTTCTGGCCAAGTATTGGCCCCTGAAGTTAATGGCGAAACGGTTAAGTCATAAATGGTATGTTTATTTCGATTGGTCATCGAACTCAACTCGGTTTTATGTCGATCGCCATCTAAAAAAACAACACCTGTAATCCCTTCTTCTGCAATACGATCCAATAAGTAAGCTTTTTCTTGTGGTGCAAGAGCTGCATGATTTTCATGAGATTCAGCACTATTGAGTAATTGACCTCCGACAGCGATCATCTTGAATGGTGCGCGGCTAAAAGTCAATGCGTCAATCAACCACTCTAATTGTTCCGTACCCAATATTTGTGCCTTGGTCGTTATTCGATAGTTGGGCGATCGATGATAGCGATTGTCAAGCATGAAAAAATCAATGTCATTCCATTTGAAAAAGGAAGTCGTTCCTTTTAGGTTAGGAAGACCGAAAGTAGGATTGCCCCAGAAAAGTTTAAAAGCTGCTAAGGTTTTGTCTTTGTGAATAAAACTTCGATCCGCATCGTTTGGACCAAAATCATGATCATCCCAAATCGCATAGTGATGAGTGGAGGCGAGTAGTGCCTGCATTTCTGGGAGTGATCGAGTATGTGTATATCGATGATGAATGCCGGAGCGAGTAAACCAATCTACTTCTCGCAGATAAGTATTGTCTCCTAACCATAGCATAGCATCGGGACGTTTTTTATGAATACTTTCAAAAATTTGATAATTACTACCATATGGTTTTCCAGGACGGTCATATTGTGTTTCATTGATGTAAGTACAACTACCCAAGGCAATCGTGAATTTAGGAGGATCGTTTCGCCATTGCCATAGTGTTTGGCTTTGAAAAGTTGTGGGATAATCCAATTCAACTACCTGATTGTTGATCTTAAGTTGGTAGGCATACTTTTGCCCAGGCTCTATTTGACTGGCTAATAATTTTGCGGTAAAAGCATCGCTTGCGGTGGTTATTTTTTTTTGAGTCGAAAAACGTTCACTGGCTTTTTCTACATTCCAATAGTCAAACTGAACGGTAGCTGCTTGCTTGGTTTGCACCCAAAGGAGTACTTCTTTCATTTCAGAATAACCGACCATCGGGCCTGATTGTAAAATAGACTTTTGTGCGAAAGCTGAAAGAATAGAAAGGAAAACAAAATTAGTTATGATCAACAGTTTTTTCATGGCATAAACGATTTTAGTTGTCCCAAATGTAAGTGGAAAAAAGAGGATTGTTGCTAAATTAAGGTTAAGAAATTATTATGTTGATTTTTCAGATGGCATAATTCTAAAAAACGGGAACTATTTTCGTCTTTTAAAATGTTAGAACATCATTACCAATCGAATCAAGCGAAAGTCATGTAATTTTTACTCACCATATTGATTTACTCTTAGTTGTTGTATCAACAGCAAGATTCACATTATTGAATTTATATTTAAAACTGTTCTTTGATAAAGGGACGGCCGTCTTATTAATAGAAACGTTGTTTTTATTAGTTCGGACAAGTCTTTTTTGAATGATTTTGTCAGAGAACTCAAATTGTTAATCATGAGTTTGTCTCGAAAATATGGGCGAACTTTTCATTATCCTTTTTCTCCGGGGACGACTAGTGATGATCGTATCCATCATAACTATTGGGAAGATGTTTGTGCATTGGATGAAATAATCCATACTGAAAAAATGGATGGTGAAAATACTTGCTTAAATAAATATGGCGTGTTTGCCAGATCACATGCTGCTCCTACTCGACATCCTTGGGCGGGCTATCTAAAGGAACGTTGGCAGTTGATCAAAAATGAATTGAAAAATTTAGAATTTTTTGGAGAAAACATCTATGCCATTCATTCTATTCAATACCCGAAAATAGAAAATCATTTCTATGTTTTTGCTATTCGAGAATTAGATCAATGGTTGTCCTGGGAAGAGGTTCGATTTTATGCGGCGTTGATTGATTTTCCTACTGTTCCAGAATTAGGGAAAGCTTCGCCTGATACCCGTAAAATATTTGAAGAAGAAATTTTAAATTTAGTAAATCGAGAAAGTACGTTTCAATCAGTAGAGGTCAGTACGAATGAAGTTTGTACAATGGAAGGTCTTGTTTCACGAAATGTGAATGGTTTTAGTGTTAATGCTTTTAAAGCAAATGTATTTAAATATGTGCGCAAAAACCATGTGCAAACAGATGAACATTGGACGAGAAATTGGAAACGAGCTCCCTTGGTTTATGAACAAAAAAAGAAGCAATAATATCATGTGGAAAATAATAGAATTAAAAAATTGGGAAAATATTCGGAATTCGTTTTCCTGGATTCGAGATATGGAAGGTATTCCGCAAGATAAGATCTATCATGCAGAAGGAAATGTTGCAGTACATACTGAAATGGTGATGAATGCACTGCTTCAATTATCAGAGTTTACCGCATTGGAAGAACAAGATCAAGAGATTTTATTTGCGGCAGCATTATTACACGATGTAGAAAAAAGATCGACAACGGTATTGGAATCCAACGGAAGAATTAGCTCTCGTAATCATGCCCGAAAAGGAGAATACACCGTTCGAACTATTCTGTATAAAGAAATCAAAACACCATTTGCTATTAAAGAAGCAGTGGCTAAATTGGTTCGGTATCATGGTTTACCGCTTTGGATTTTTGACAAAAGAGATCCGATAAAAGCATTGTTGAAAGCGAGTACAGAAGTGAATCTTAAGCATTTGGCAATGCTGTCAAAAGCAGATGTTTTAGGACGAATATGCGACGATCAAAAAGATCTTTTAGAACGAGTAGAATTATTTTCGGCCTTTTGTGTTGAACAACAATGTTTTGAAACGGAAAAGCAATTCGCCTCTGACCTTGGGCGATATCTATATTTTAAAAAAGACAATTTGACGCCCGATTATCAACCTTATGAAGAAGACTGTTTTGAAGTGGTGATCTTGTCGGCCCTTCCGGGAACAGGAAAGGATCGATTGATTCATCAGCAATTTCAAGACTGGCCGATTGTATCATTAGATGAGATTCGAAGAGCATTAAAAATATTGCCAACGGATAAAAAAGGCAATGGGAGAGTGATTCAGGAAGCTAAAGAAAAAGCAAGGATGCACCTTCGTGCAAAAGAATCTTTTGTATGGAATGCAACGAATATTACTCGAAAATTGAGAGGTCAACTGATTGATCTGTTTCAAACTTATGGAGCTAAGACAAGGTTGATCTACTTGGAAGTACCTTATGATGTTTTGCGCAAGCAAAATAAAAACAGAGATTATCCAATCCCTGAAAAAATATTGGAAAAGATGATTCAGAAGTTGGAAGTTCCTGCGAAATGGGAGGCACCGATTGTAGACTATCTTTAGCTAAACTGTTCGTCTAAAAGAGAACCCAAAACGAAGAGGCAATAACCCAATAGCTAAAGTCGAGATTAACAAGAATCTAGCTCAACTAAGTAAGTTTCTAATTCAAATTGTTTTTGAATATTTATTTTAGGATTATTGATTAGATCCAATAAAAGATTCACTGCCGCTTGTCCAACACTGTAGCCCGAATGTCGAATGTGAGTGATTTGAGGATTCGTATAATAGGGGAGATATCCACTACTGATGGCAATAAGAGCCATATCCTTTGGAATGGATAATCCTTCTTCATAAATAATTTTGATGATAACAGCTAATAATTCGTCGGTCATTACAAAAATGGCATCGGGTTTTTCTTTTTGTTGTAATAATTTTTTGAAGTAAATACTAGCTTCTGATGGGGTATTGGCATAGATGCAAAGGGCTTCATTATAACTTAACTGATGTTTTTCTAAAGCGGATAAAAATCCCGCTTTTCGCTGTTGAGTGATAGTTAAATTTTTACTAGCAAAAACACCAGCAATTTTTTTATAATTTTTCTTTGCTAAATGATTGATGGCAGTATACGCTGCTTTAAAATCATTAATGATAACCGTTGCATTTTTTTCTTGATGAATTACTTTGTCTACATAAACTAAAGGGATCTCGCTTTGGATAATAGGCTGAAAGTGTTCTAATGATTTAGTCTCTTTACTTAAAGAAACCAAGAGCCCTTCTATTCCAAAATTTCGACAAAGTTCGATACATTCTTTTTCTTTTTCTAAGCTATCATTAGATTGAAAAATAACAAAACTATATCCTTTTGCTTTAGCTACCTCTTCAATAGCTCGGATCATATCGGGAGAAAAAAATTGACCTACATCCGTCAGGATCAAGGCAATTAATTTACTTTTCCGTTGGCGGAAATTGATCGCTTGATAATTGGGGTGATACCCTAGTTCAGTAGCAACTTGTTGTACTTTCTTTTTCATGGCTGGCCCAATATCTGGGTGATCTTTCAAGGCTCTTGATACCGTAGAAGGATGAACACTCAATAATTTTGCAATATCTCTAATTGTTATTCTACTCATAAGTTTTTGATAATATTTTAAAAAAAGTTACCAACAACAACGGATTGCGCAACAGATTGCGTAAAGCGTGAGCCAAATTTAATGACTTTTATATAAAAAAAATACAAATTATATTTTAGTTTCATGTAAAATTAATGTAATTCTATTCTGATATAGGGAATTTAGACTTTTTTGCTTAAAATGGATTTTATCAGTTGGAATTTATTATTGATAATAATTAGTGTATGAAACATCGATGAAAAGGCTGCTTTTAAGTTGGCCTTTTCATCTTTATAGGACAATTTTTTAGATCAATAATTTTTCAGATGAAAAAATGAGGCATAAGACTTTCATAGTTTGTTTTGGAGAGGTATTGTGGGATATGCTACCAACCGGAAAGGTACCAGGAGGTGCTCCTATGAATGTTGCTTTTCATGCTGAAAATTTTGAGATAGATGCTCAGATAATTAGTGCTATTGGGAACGATGAATTAGGATTAGAATTGAAAACATTCCTCGAGCAAAAAGGAATGTCAACAGATTTAGTTCATGTTAATTTTACTTTTCCGACAAGTACTGTTCAAGTCACATTAGATGAGAAAGGCGCTGCTAGTTATGAAATAGTACAACCAGTCGCTTGGGATTTTTTATATGTAGATGATGCGATTTTAAGAAAAGTAGAGCAAGCTGATTTTTTACTTTTTGGTAGTTTGATTTGTAGAAAGGAATACAATATTAAACCATTACTCCGCTTGATTGGAAAAGCGAAAAAAACAGTTTTTGATGTCAACCTTCGGCCTCCTTTTTATTCACAAGAATTGATAGAAACGCTTTTACAAAAAGCCAATATTGTCAAAATGAATGATGAAGAATTGGATACGATTACTGCTTGGTATGGAATCAAAAATAAACTAGAAGAAAAAATGACTTTCTTGATGAAAAAATTCAAGATAGAAACAATGGTCATGACCAAAGGAAAAGAAGGTGCTTACTGTATGCATCAAGATCAATGGTATAGTCAAAAAAGTTTTCCTGTAAAGGTAGAAGATACCGTAGGTAGTGGAGATTCTTTTCTGGCTGCCTTTCTTTATAAAATGTCAAAAGGAAATGATTGGCAACAATGCTTGCAGTTTGCTTGTGCAACTGGAGCTTTAGTAGCTACCCAATCAGGAGGCACACCAGATATAGATGTAAAAATGATAGAAGACTTTATCGAAAGATATACGCTTCAAAATATTTAATGCAAGATGAAGAATAAAGTACAGCTAATTACTTATGTCGACAGATTAGGATGTAAAAATATTCAGGACTTAAATGACCTTGTAAAAAATGAATTCAAAGGATTATTTGGCGGAATACATCTTTTACCTTTTTACTATCCTATAGATGGAGAAGATGCTGGTTTTGATCCTATTGATCATGGGATTATTGATCCGCGACTAGGTAATTGGGATGACTTAAATGAATTGAGTCAAGAGGTAGAAATTATGGCAGATCTAATTGTCAACCATATGTCTGCTCAATCTGCTCAGTTTAAAGATTTTCTTGAAAAAGGGAAGACATCAGATCATGCTTCTTTGTTTTTAAGTTTTGATACCGTCTTTCCTGATGGTGCTTCTGAATCAGATTTATTGAGTATTTATCGACCTCGTCCGGGCTTTCCTTTTACTACCTTTAAACTAGCTGATGGATCAAGTAAAATGATTTGGACGACTTTTACCAGTAATCAAATTGACATTGACGTAAACGATGAAAAGGGGATGAATTATTTGGATGGTATCTTAGATGTTTTTCAAAAGGCCGGTGTAAATATGATTCGCCTAGATGCTGCAGGGTATGCCATAAAGAAAAAGGGAACATCTTGTTTTATGATCGATGAAACTTTTGACTTTATTGCCAAATTAACAGAAAAGTCCAAGGCTAAAGGGATAGAAGTTTTGGTGGAAATTCACTCGTATTTTAAAACGCAAGTTGAAATTGCCAAACGAGTAGATTATGTATATGACTTTGCATTGCCTATTTTGGTGTTAGATACTTTGTTCAATAAAGATGCATCAAGTCTTAAAAACTGGTTGGCCATAAGTCCGCGAAACGCAATTACGGTGTTAGATACCCATGATGGAATTGGAATTGTCGATGTCGCTTCTGAAAATGGCCAAGCAGGTTTGATCGAGGATGAAGTTTTAGATAAGATCGTTGAGCAGATTCATATCAATAGTAATAAAAACAGTCTGAAAGCTACGGGAGCAGCGGCCTCCAATCTTGATTTATATCAAGTCAACTGTACCTATTTTGATGCATTAGGTAGAAATGAAAAAGCTTACTTGATGTCTAGAGCTATTCAATTTTTTGTTCCAGGAATTCCACAAGTCTATTATGTAGGATTGTTTGCTGGAGAAAATGACATGGACTTATTGGCAAAAACTAATGTAGGTCGAGATATCAATAGACATTATTTTACGAAAAGTGAAATTCATAAACATTTAGACAGACCATTGATAAAAGAATTGAAAGAATTAATGTTGTTGAGAAATAACCACAATGCGTTTAATGGTGATTTTAATTTATTAGAAACAGAAAAACACATTCTTAATATTCGATGGACGAATCAGGAGGAGTTTGCAGAAATGCGAATTGATTTGAAAGCAATGAAAATGGATATAAAATGTTCCACCGTTAAGGTTTAAAATACAATATTTTGTAAGTACAGTTAACCAACACGTTAAAAGGTTGAAATTTTGAGAATAATTAGAGAGAGTATTCTTAAATGTACAAAGAGGAGCCTCAACTTGTTGAGGCTCCTTTAACATTTTTATAATGAGATCGCCAATTTTGATTAACTCGATCGAAACCAGATACCAAATACCTGGTATTAAGTTAAGCATGGCGACAAATTATGTTTCCAGACTATAACTCAATTGATTCGATTTTGTGGACCAATGCTTGGCGATCGGTTTCCAATAGTTGCATGATGTCAAACACCTTGTCACTAAAACCTGCTAAACAGAATACCTTTTGTTCTGGGAACTGTAGGCTTCCATAACCTTGCAAGTCAAATGAATAGATAAATGGATTAGCTCCATATCGTTGTTTGTAATCTGCAAATGCTTTAGTAGGTGCATTGTATCCGATCCATCCTTGCATGTCTGACAAGATGATGATTCGATCGTAAGCTTTATTCGCTGTTTCGAAAATCGAATTGAAATTCGTTCCAGCAGCACGAGCACTTTTGATCAAACGTTCGGCAATGCTCATTGCAGCATCTCCAAAGTATGGCTTGGTATATGACGCATTATCTGAAAAACGCATCATATCCGCATTGTTGGATTTGTACAACATCGCTGCGAAAGTCGCTCCGATTTGGATTGGACTTTTACCATTGGTACGACGTCCACCCGTCATCGATCCAGAGTCATCCAATACAATCAATGTACGTCCATCAAATTTTGGAACATTATCTAATGACGATTCCAATGCTTGATTTAAAGCTTTTAGAATTGGACGTTTATTGTCAATCCCAGATTCGTTGATGGCATCCATCGCGGTCAAGTAACGGAATGGTAAAACCAAAGACTTTCGAATTCGGTTCTTATTCGTTAATAGTTTACAAACATCAGTTGTTAAACCTGGAGCTTGTTCTGCGATGTTTCGTAAATTTCGCAATAGTGCAAAGTATCCAATTTTTCCAGTGAGTACCAACTCTTTCCATGCAGCAGCTTTACGATCGGCTTTGTCTGCATTCGAAGTAGCACTTTGCCCCGCTTTTGTTAGCTTGGCTTCCCAAGTGTCTGTCGATTTTAATTCACCTGCCACCAATGCTTCCAATGCCGTAGCATTTCGGTCCGTTGGAATAGGGTGAACCAAGTTGACTAAGTCAATTAGTTTCACTGATTTACGTTCACCACGATATTTGGCTAGTTGATAAGCATCGAATTTATCGAATGCTTTCGCAAAACCTTTCTTCATTGCGTTTGGTAGTTTCTCTCCACCGTTTGCAAAGTAGTAAGCTGCAATTTCTAGCATGTCATCCGGACGTTTTACGATTTGATTGTAAAAAGCTTTTGCCCAAGATTGTCCAGAAATATAGATCGCTAACTCAACTGCAAGTACATGTGTGATGGAGCGCATACCCATTTCTTTACGAGCATAGATACCTGCCTTTGCGGCAAATTGTGCATCGACCGTTGATAGTAATTTCACCAATTCATCGAAAGTTTGCTTCGCTGAACGGTAATACTGATCCTGTGCAAAAGAAGTCAATAAAATACTTGCCAATTGCATCTTTGGATTTTGTACAAACGCTTCACCACCTGCACGGTTGACCGTTTTGTTGTTGCGTTTTTTTAGTTTGTTGAATAATGACATGATGGCTTCTTTTGTTTTAAAGGTTTATAAATTTTACGATTCTAAAAGGGAAATCTGTTGTCGGAAGAAAGCGTACGATCGCTCTGTACCCGGATCTTAATCAATAAGAAGGGCAGTGGGCTTG
Organism: uncultured Saprospiraceae bacterium; assembly: GCA_964441245.1. Lineage (GTDB taxonomy): Bacteria > Bacteroidota > Bacteroidia > Chitinophagales > Saprospiraceae > JALZUU01. Next base: position 39,276 of record CAYTVR010000036.1, read on the forward strand.
TATCAGGCAAATACTGCTAGAGCATTTGGATACTGTCGCTAAGTCGGTCGCCCGAGTTTGCTACCTTAGGACCGTTATATCAAGACGATGAAATCCGCTAACTCACCACTTTTAGAGAGTCTATTTTCTTATGGTTAATCTCCCAATTTTATCGGGATAATTCCTTGAAATTTTCGAGACTATAAGTCAAGAAAAATATTTTCATTTGTTGATGATTCGTTTCTGTTTTCGTGAAAACGAAATATAGAAAACGGAATGTTTTATAGTGTGAATTTTAAAAACAACAGGGAAAAAGTAGAAGGTCTAGGGTTTCAAGTCTAATCTTAATTTAGCGAAGTAAGACCTCCTTCACCACTGTATGTTTTAAAACTGTTTTTTGAGTACTCCCGACGGGGCTCGAACCCGCAATCTCTGCTGTGAAAGAGCAGCGACTTAACCA